>JBBSDY010000201.1:0-6925 GCA_038240245.1 Polyangiales bacterium | reverse complement strand
TACCGGACTCGCCCGACAGTGCCCCCGGATCCTGGAAATTTTCAAGGTCTATGGACGTTGGTCCGGGCTGTGGCATAAATTTCCGGACCCGTCGACTGGACCAACCCCTACCGGCACCGAGAGCGGCAGACTGGTCAACCGAAGCGCCAAAAGAGGATCGCATGAGACACGTTCTACTTTTCGTTGGATGCGCCACCCTGGTGATTGGATGCGGTAGCTACCCCAAGCCAACCGACGCCGCCTCGAAGGCCGAGGCGACGATCCGCGGCGCGCAAGAAGTCGGCGCGGGCAACGTTCCGGCTGCGGCCCTCTCCGTGAAGCTGGCGCAAGAAGAGGTCCAGAAGGCCAAGCAGCTGATGGAAGACGGCGACAACAAGCGCGCCGAGCTGATTCTGATGCGCGCCCAGGCCGACGCCGAGCTTGCGCTCGCGCAAGCCCGCGATTCGCAAGCCCAGGCCGATGCGCAGCAGGCCCTCGACCAGGTGAAAGCAATCCGGGGAAAATGAAGTCGTTGTCGGGACATCAAGGAGAATGCTCATGAATTCAAAGACCGTGTCGGTCATCCTGTTGCTGGCTTCCGTCCTCGTGGTCGCGTGCGGCAGCACGCTGCCCCCCCGCGAGCTCGTCGACGCGCGCGCCGCCTACGAAAAGGCGAAGACCGGACAGGCCGCCCAGCTCAAGCCCGAGGTCGTGCACGAGGCCAAGGTTTCGCTCGATCAGGCCGAAGCAGCCTTCAACGACGATGGCATCAGCGATCGCACCCGCGATCTTTCCTATGTTGCCCAGCGCAAGTCCGAGCTGGCGATAGCGCAAGCTTCCCAGGCCGCCGCGGTCGCCGCCAAAGAGCAGGCCGCGCGCGATCTGCTCTCGCTGCAGGCAGCGGGGCTCCAAAAAGCGCAGGGTGAGCTCAGCGCGACCAAGCAGCAGCTCGCCGCCACGGGCGAGAAGCTTCAAATGACGGGCGCAGCGCTCGAGCAAGAGAAAAAGGCGCGTGCCGACGCCGAGAAGCGCGCGCGCGATGCGATGGACAAGCTCGCCGTGGCCGCCGCGCTCGCCATCAAGGAAGAGCCGCGCGGAACGGTCATCACGCTGCCCGGCAGCGTGCTCTTTCAGTCAGCCAAGTGGGACCTGCTCCCCGGAGCGCAGGCCAAGCTCGATGCCGTTGCCGAGGCGCTGAAGAACCAGTCTGACCACAAGATGGTCGTCGAGGGTCACACCGACTCGCAGGGCAGCGAATCGGAGAACATGGTTCTTTCCCAGAAGCGAGCCCAGACCGTGCGCGACTACCTCGTCTCGCGCGGGGTTCCCACCAACATCATCACCTCGACCGGTCTCGGTCAGAGCCGCCCCGTCGCCGACAACAAGTCGCCCGAGGGCCGCGCCAACAACCGCCGCGTCGAGATCATCGTCCAGCCGATGGAAAAGCGGTAACGACCTTCGAAGAGCCACGCATCAGATGATGCTGCGGCGGGTGCGGGCTGCCAGGCAGTCGGGCGAGCCCGCCGCGAACTCGCGGCAGATGTCGGGACGAGATTCGTAGATCGAGCAGCCGCAACCGCCGTCTTCGAGCTCGTCGCGGTAGGCGACGCACCGTCCGGCCTCCATCTTCATGCTGCGCGCGAAGTATCCGCGACCGTGCTGGGTGAGAACCGTCAGGCGGCGCACCTTGTCATCACCGAGCCGATCGTCGTCGACAGCCATGACGTGAATCCACATCTCGTCGCCGTAGCAGCACGCACCGCAGGTGCGGCAGTCGGGAACCGCGGCGGTCACGGGGCTTTCTTGCGCCGGGCCAGGCGATGCGTGCGACGCTCGTGCGCGTCCGCAAACAGCGTTCGCTCTTCGTCGGTACGAAGCTCGAGCGCTGGAACGGGGGTGGGCACGAGATGTCCGTCGAGCGCAACGCAGGTGACGAAGGCTGACACGCAGGGCCAGCGTGCGCCGGTTTTGGCATCCTCGCCCTGGACCTGAACCAAGATCTCGAGCGAGGTTCGGAAGGTCGCCGTGATGCGCGCCGTCAAGAGCACGACCTGCCCCACCTTGATGGGCTTTTCGAACGAGAGCTCGTCGACCCCGGCCGTGATGACCATTTGGCTGGTGTGACGCTGGGCGCAAATGGCGGCGCAGATATCGACCCACGCCAGGATCTGACCGCCGAAGACGTTGCCCAGCACATTGGCGTGCGTCGGCAGAACGTACTCGGTCATCGTGGTCATCGAAGCGGAAGGCGGGCGGGGCAGCATGGATACCCTCGAAAGCTAGTGCAACAGACCCTTCACGTCGATCGATCCCGCCTTCGAGGCGGCGAGGCGCTGGGTGAGCTCGGTCACGAAACGGTCGCCGCTCGTGACCTTGCCCAGCTCTTCGAGCAAGGCGATGGCCTCTTCGCGATCGCCCAGCATGGCGGCCTCGGTGGCCGCATCGGCCAGCCTCGACCGGAGGGCGACCGCCGTGGCGGGATCGGGGCGATCGGCGCTCACGGTCGCCTTGAAAACGCGGTCGAAGCGGGCCCGAAGATCGGCAAACGCCGTGCGGCGGTCGGACGGGCCGAGCGGCTGGGGGGCGAACCGCAACCAGAAGTGGTCGGCGACCAGGTGCGAGACGACGCGCCGATCCCAACCTGGCTCGAGCTCGGTCAAGACGGGACGGGCATCGGCGAGAATCGTGAGCGCCTCTTCGCCGGGCTGGCCATCGAGCGAAACGTCGCGCAGCGTATGCTGCAGGGCGGGCTCCGAGCGCAAGAGGCCCAGCGTCATGCGCGATTCACCCAGAATCGGCAGAGGAACGATGAGCACGTCGGGACGCATACCGAACGTCAAACGCGCCGACCACAGGCGCAACGCCAGGGCGGACGAGCGCAGTAGAATGACGGCGCCCGGCGGCAGGTGCTCCAGCCCTTCGTCGGTGAATGCTTGTGCTCCGCGCGTCGAGCTGCGATCCACCTTGAACGACGCGTCCTCGGCAGACGCCGCCGCCAGCGTCAGATCGGTCATCACCAGAAATACCGTGGCGCCCTTGGCCAATGGCAAGGACATGGCGAGCATGGCTCCGGCAATCGTCTGGACCCCCACGGCCACGCCGATGCAGAGGGAGACGAGAGCGAGAAAATGCAGGGGCACGAGATGCTCCGCCGAAATCCACCGGCTCTCGCGCAGCGAAGCGAGCGCATCGAGTGTCACCACGAGAGCGAGCGGCGCCGCGAGACTTCGGAGGCGCGCACGCCCCAGTCCTGCAAGGCCTCCGACCAGCGCCAAGACCAACGCCGCCGGTCCGACCTCCGCGCGAAAAAGGCCAATTCCTCCGAACGGCCGAGCCAGGCCCTCGAGCGGAGTCGCGGCCACGATGGCGTGGCCGACGTCGAGGTACGGGGTCGATGAAAGAGAATGAACGTAGAGCGGCGCCATCAGAGCCGCCGAGGTGGTGAGCGCTCCTCCCGTCGCCCACGACAACGTCGCACGCGAGGGCTTCACACCGGTGACCAGGAGCGACAGCGCGATGGCCACGACGAGAGCCGCGGCCACGGTTGCGCTTTCCGCGACGAGTGCTCCCAGCAGGAGCCCCATCGACAGCGCGCGTTCCGGCAAAAAGAGAGATTCGGTGGGCCTCAGCAACAAGATGAGCAAAGCCAACGACAACGCGACCGCGGCGCCACCGGCAACCGTTCCTTCGAGCTGCCCGGTCGACCCAAGCGTCGCCATCAAGGCCGCGATGGTGGACAGAGCAGCGTTGAGTCGCGGTGCCACCTGGTTGGTTTCGAGAATCTCGGACGTCAAAAGGAAGATGACGAGACCGCAGGCTCCGAGAACGATCGCCGCCAAGAGGGCCCCCCGAAAAAAGAGGTTGCCCAGGGGAACCAGTTGCGACGCCTGTGCCAGAAGCGGCCAGACGAAGCCCTGTCGTCCCGCCCCCATGGCCGAAAGGCTGCGCAAGATCGGCAGATCGTCGCGCCACGCCGGCGAGCTACCCGAATGAAGGAGCGCGACGACGAACGGAACGACGCACGATGTCGTCTGCGCTGCCACTTGAAGCCAGCGAGCCGGATGCTCGCCCCTTCGACTGTCACGAAGCGCGTCGCGCGAGACCGTCATCGTCGTGCCGCGGTCATCCTATTCGAAATCACGCATGCCGAGCGGTGGATCAACGAGCTTCGCCGCCTTGGCAACCCCCCGAAAGACGTAGTCGATGTAGCTGTAGTCACCGTCCGACCACACCAAAAAATCGGCGGGAAGGACGCCGTGGGGCGCGCCCAGGGCGAGCTCCGGGTACGCGAGGCAAGTCGCCTCCTGGTAGACGGGTGCCGACACGTTCACCTCTTCGCCCGCCACCTCGAGCGCGCGCAACGCGCCGGAGTGTCGCTCGGGGTCGAGCTCGTCGATCGGAAAGAGCTCCCAGTCGAGGCGGATGAGCTCGGGATGCGGCGGCTCTTCGGGATCGGATTCGAAGGGGGCATGCCCCGCCAGCCCAAGCTCGGCATCGGCGAGGATCTGGCGAAGGCGCTGGCTGGCGCGCTCGGCATCGGCACCGGGCGTCCAGAACGCCGACAGCGCCTCGATCACGACCTCGGTGTCGGCGTAGCGCCAGAGCGCAGGATCGCGAGATCCGATGTCGAGATCCGGCTGCTTCTTGCGCAGGTCGCGCCACAGGGCGGCGCGCGCGTCGAACGGAGCGCGATCGGACAGCGCCTCGTCGACCGTCCAGTGAATGGCGTGGTCGACCTCGCGCACGTACCTGTGGCGCCCCATCGCGCGTAGCAGCGCGCCCACTTCGTCTGCGGTGCGTGCCGAAAACGACCAGCCGAGCATGTGACATGCCTCTTACCATCCCTGCGCCTTTGAAAGCCCGCCTTTCCTCTGTGACTGCGCTATGCTCCCGCGCCCCGAGGAGGACAGAAGTGGCCAGATTCATCGATGAGCTCAAACGCACCCATGGGTGTGGCGCCCTGCGGGCCGCCGACGTCGGATCGGAGGTCGTGCTGTTCGGCTGGGTAGGAACGCGCCGCGATCACGGCGGGTGCATCTTCATCGACCTGCGCGACCGCGAAGGGATCACCCAGGTCGTCTTCGATCCCGCCTTCGACCCCGCCAAGACTCCCCGGCCCGACGCCGTGGCGACCGATCCAGCCACGGTGCGCTCGGCGCACGAGCTCGCCAACCTGGCCCGCAGCGAATGGGTGCTCGGCCTGCGCGGCATCGTCCTTTCGCGAGGCGACAACAAGAATCCCAAGCTTGCCACCGGCGAGATCGAGGTCCACGTCGTCGAAGCGACGGTGTTCAACAAGAGCGAAACGCCCCCCTTCGAGATCAGCGACGACATCGACACGCGCGAGGACGTTCGCCTCCAGTACCGCTACCTCGATCTGCGGCGCGCCCCCCTGCAGCGAACGCTCATGCTCCGCAGCAAGGTCAATCTTGCCACGCGCACCTACCTGGCCGGCGCCGGTTGTCTCGAGCTCGAGACACCTTACATGGTGCGCCACACCCCGGGCGGCGCTCGCAATTTTCTGGTCCCTTCGCGTCTGTCGCTGGGAAAGTTCTATGCCCTGGCCGAGAGCCCGCAGCTCTTCAAGCAGCTCTTCATGGTGGCCGGGTTCGATCGGTACTTCCAGATCGTGAAGTGCTTTCGCGACGAGGATTTGAGGCTCGATCGCCAGCTCGAGTTTACCCAGATCGACATCGAGATGTCGTTCGTGAACCAGGGTGACGTCTTTCGGCTCGTCGAAGGTCTCATCTTCGCCATCTGGAAAGAGGCCCTCGGCGTCGATCTCCTCGAGCTCTACCCATCCGGCCGCTTTCCCGAGATGCCCTACCAGGAGTCGATGGGCCTCTACGGCAACGACAAGCCCGATTTACGCTTCGCGATGCCCCACGTCGACCTCACCAGCCTGCTCATCGAGCACGATGGCGGCGGGGTACCCTTCTTTCAAGAGATCACCGACAAGTTCAAGAACGGCATCTTTCGCCGCGATCTGCCGCCGCAGATCATCAAGGCGCTCGTCATCCCGGCCAGCGCCAACCTTTCGCGCGCCGAGAGCGACAAGCTCGAAGAGTTCGTCAAGAGCATGGGCGCCAAGGGGCTCGCGCGCGCCAAGGTCGGCGAAGCTGGCGCATGGACACAGTCACCTCTGGCCAAGACGGTGACGCCGGCCGCGCGCGACGCCATCAACGCCGCCGTCGGAGCGAAGCCCGGGGACCTCATCTGCTTTCAGTTCGGCAAGGAGTCGCAGGTCCAAACCGTGATGGCCAACCTGCGCGTGCACGTCGCCAAGAAGATGGGCCTCATCCCCGAATACGGGCACGCCGGCCAGTGGAAGTTCCTGTGGGTCGTGAACCCTCCCCTGTTCGACTACAGCGAAGAGCACAAGTCGTGGGTGGCCGCCCACCACGCCTTCACCCGACCTCACGACGAGCACGTCGATCTCATCGAGAAGGACCCGGGCAAAGTGAGCTGCTACCGCTATGACCTCGTGCTCAACGGGTTCGAGCTGGGTGGCGGATCGATTCGCCTCCACGATCCCGAGGTGCAAAAACGAGTCTTCCGGGCGCTAGGAATCTCCGACCAGGAAGCAAAGGACAAGTTCGGATTCTTGCTGCAGGCGCTGGCTTTCGGCGCTCCTCCCCACGGGGGCATCGCACTCGGCATGGACCGTGTGGCGCTGCTCCTGACCGGCACCGAGAGCTTGCGGGACGTGATCCCCTTTCCCAAGACGCAAAAGGGAACCGACCTCATGACCGACGCCCCAAACCAGGTCGCCGCCGAGCAGCTCGCCGAGCTGAAAATCCGTGTCGTCGAATAACGCTTTGCGGCAAGCTCCCGACAAAACCGTCAGTCTTTGTCCCGATGGCCCGTCAAGCTCCTGGATGCTCTAAAAGAGGTGTCATGGGGATGCACGCCGAGCTGAACGGACCCCGCTGCAGCCAATGCGGGG
>JBBSDY010000200.1:0-6968 GCA_038240245.1 Polyangiales bacterium | reverse complement strand
TCGCGATGCGAAGGGCAAGGTGCTGCGCGCGCTGGCGCCCGCATTCGACGATCGATGGGGCAACCTCCCCGTGTACCTCGCCAGCCTGCGCGAGCGCCTGGCGGTGATTCGCCAGCTTCTCGCACCGCACGGATGCGCGGTCGTTCACGTCGATCCCCGCACGAGCCACTATATCAAAGTGCTCTGCGACGAGGTCTTCGGCGACGATGCATTCGCCAGCGAAATCGTGTGGCGCTACCGGCGATGGCCCGCCAAAACACCCAATTTCCAGCGCGTCCACGACGTGTTGCTCCGCTACGTGCGCGATCCCAAGGTGCGGCCTCGGTTCGTGCAGCTCTTCGAGCCGCTCGCGCCTTCGACCCAGTCGACGTGGGGCAAACGAAAGCAGAGAGCGATCGTCGATGACGACGGACGGCGCACTCGCTCGAGCACCACTTCGCAAGTGTCGCCCGGAGCGCCCATGGGCGATGTCTGGGAAATCGGCATCATCGCGCCGGTGGCCAGGGAAAGGACGGGGTATCCCACCCAGAAGCCCGAGGCCTTGCTCGAACGTCTCATCACGTCGTGCACGCATCTTGGTGATCTGGTGCTCGATCCCTATGCGGGTAGCGCGACCACGCTGGCCGTCGCCGCGAAGCTCGGGCGCCAGGCCGTGGGAATCGATCAGAGCCCCATCGCCATCCAGGTCGCCGAGGGCCGTTTGCGCGCCCTGGGCGTCGCCGTCACCCGCGAGCGATGTATTCCGGCGCCGGCCCGTCGTCGCTCGGCCTGAGTCGGACCACCGGGCGCCCGTCCGGGAGCGTGTGCTAGAGTGGCGCGCGTCCGATGCCTGAAACTGAGCCCTCGCACATTGTCTTGCCCGCCGGATCACAGCCCAAGGGGGTTGTGCGTTGGGGCTACTTTCTGGTCCTCAACGCCATCGCGTTGGTGATCGCGATCGCGCTCTTCACCGGCGTCCTCTACGCCGACGCCCTCGACCCATATCTGCGCGGCACCTACGACTGGCTTCTGTCGCACCCCGGAGCCACGAGCGCGATGGCATTTTCGCCGCTCGCTTGCTCGCTTCTCGTCGGTTGGGGCTACTCGCAGAGGGCGCGACGGCGCAGGGCCGCGGCTGCCGCGCAGGCCGTGCGCATGGTCCCGGGCGTCAAGGTCGACGGGATCGTTTCGTCGAGCTAGGCGTGATGCGTACCCAGGTTGGCGCTGTCTTCGTCTTCGGTCTGCTCTTGGCGACGGGTGGGGTTCTCGCGGCCGTGCGTGCCGATGAAGACCCGCGTCTGCAGGCGGTGGTGGCCCGGATCGGCCAGAGTGAAATCACCGTGCGTGGCGTCGAGCAGCGCATGCGCCAGGTGCCCGATTTCCAACTCGCAACCTTCGGCGAGTCGCCCGATCAGGTGCGACACGCCTTCCTCGACCAGGTGATGGTCAAGGACGCCCTGTGGGCAGAAGGCGCGAAGGCGAAGAAGCTCGAGGGCGATGCCTCGGTGCGCGAGCGCATCGATGAGGCGCTGCGCAAGGCCCGCCTGGTGGCGCTCAAATCCGAAGTCCAGGTGACCCCCGACGAGGTTGCGGCGTTCTACCTCGACAACCTGGCTCGCTTCGTATCGCCGGCACGTGTCGCACTGTTTCGCATCTTGTGTGCCACACGCGAAGAAGCCGTAGCGGTGCTCGCCGAGGCCAAGAGCTATGGAGGCGTGCAGCGCTGGAACGATCTTGCCCGCGATCGATCGATCGACAAGGCTACGTCGCTGCGCGGCGGCAACCTGGGCTTCTTGGCTGCCGATGGTTCGTCGAGCGAGGTGAGCGTGAAAGCCGATCCCGCGCTCTTCGTGGCTGGCAACCGGGTCAAGGATGGCGAGCTCGTTCCCGAGCCTGTTGCCGAGGGAAAGTCGTTTGCCGTCGTCTGGAGACGGGGGAGCACGCCAGCCGTGCGACGAACGGTCGAAGAAGAAGATGGCGCGATCCGCCAGGTCCTCGTTCGAAAAAAGCTCGAAGACGCCATGCGGGCCCTCTTGAAAAAGCTCCGCGACGAGCACAAGGTCGAAGAGTTTCCGCAGCTCATCGACATCATCGAGGTCGATGCGGTTGGCGAGGTGGGCCCGAAAAAGCGCCCCGGCGTTGCGCAACGGAAGCCGGCCGCTCCTCCCGCACCCTCGGCCACCCCGCAGGGACTGCGCTAGCGCGAGGCTATTTGCGCTCTTTTTCGAGCTCGGGCAATGTAAATCTTTGTTCGTTCAGCAAGGCTCGAAAGGTGCGCTCTTCGTCGCGCGCCTGCAGCGCCAGTCGCAAGAAACGTTGGGGCTCACCGTCGAGAGCCGCGGCAAAAGCGCGCTCGGACACCTCGAGCGCGAGGAGCAAATGAGGGTGGGCCTTGTCGACCTCCTTGGGGACGACCACCGAGCGCCCACACTTGACGCGCGCCTCAGAGAGCTGATGGGCAATCTCGACGAGCTTCATGTCCGCCAGGTGAGACTGAAGAAACGACGTGCTGCGCCGCGTCTCGTCGAGAAGCAGCGCCGCCGTGTCGAGGTACGTTCCCGCTCTTGCCGGCGAGGTCCAGCCGACGATCAGGACGACTCCCACGCCCAACAGCAAGCGGATTTTTGCCTTCATGGTGGTGACTCCTCGCCTCGTGCTTTCTTGGCCAGCTCGAGCGCGGCACTGGCCGCTGCTTGCTCGGCCAGCTTCTTCGTCCGTCCGCGCCCTTCGGCGAGCTGTTGACCGGATACCTCGACGGCCATCAAGAACTGCCGGTCGTGATCGGGGCCCTCGACCGCGACCAGCCGGTAGGCCGGGGCGATTCCACCACCGGCCTGGACGAGCTCCTGGAGCGCCGTCTTCGCGTCGCGCCGGCTGAGCTCGGTCATGTCCGAAAGAGCGCTCGCCACGATGAGAGCCGAGATCCGGTGGGCCTCGGGCATGCCTCCGTCGAGGTAGACGGCCGCGACGATGGCTTCGACGGTGTCGGCCAGCACGTTGGTGCGTTCGCTGATGCCCGTCGCGGCGGCTCCCTTGCCGACCTGGAGCGCCTGCCCGACGCCGTTGTCGCGCGCCCAGCGAGCCAGCGATTCGCCATTCACCAGGGCGCCGTAGGCCCGCGACAGCACGCCCTCGTCGGCGTCGGGAAGCTTCTCGAGCAACAGCTCGCTGACGCAGATGTCGAGCACGGCATCGCCCAGAAATTCCAGTCTCTGGTTGTCGTGCACGTGCTGCGCGCGGTGCTCGTTGGCATAGCTCGAGTGGGTGAGCGCCTCTTCGAAGTCGCGGGGCGGGCGTTCGAGGCCCAGGCGCCCGAGCAAGGCCGAGCGGGCGTCATCGAGGCTGGTCGCCATGGGAACCAACCCTATCGCACAAATGTCCTTTCGGGCTGGAGGCCTGACGGCGGGCGCGAGTCGGGGGCATAGCCCCCGAAAAAAGCCTATCCTACATCTGCCGTGAGCCAACTCATCGCCTGCCCTTTCTGCCACGAGCTCTTCGCCAAGGGCGAGGCCGAGGAGTGCCCCGCTTGCGGCCTTGCGCTGGCCGATCTGGCGAAAGTTTCGCTGTCGCAAGATGCCCTGGCCGAAGACGATTTTGGTATCCCGATCCAGCCGCACCTCGAGCCGTTGTCACCCTTCGAAATGCGCAGAAGTCGGGGCATTTTGTTGGTCGTCGCCATTCTGGGCTTCGTCGCGTTCTTCGCGCCGTGGGTGAACATGACCTCCCCCGAGATCCGTCTCCTGGCCGGCTTCGACCTCGCCAAGCGCAGCGGTTGGATCTGGGGCGCGGGCGTCGCGTGGTTCGTTCTCTTGCCGGTCGCCATCACGCGCCGATCCATCGACCAGATGCGCGGCGCGCGCGTGGCTGCTGCGTTCTTGTCGGCCGTCCCGGTGATCACCACCACGATCTTGTGGCTGTTGCCGCCCCACGTGCGCTACGTGCCGATTCGTTTCGACTGGGGCTGGGGAATGTACGCCACCTTTGTTCTCGGGCTCGTGGCCGTCGTCGCTGCTGTCCGTTTTGGTGGGAGGATCGACGACATCAAGGTCACCCGTGGTGCCCTCGCGGGCAAGGGCGAGCCGCTGCACTGAGCAGCGACCTTACGAACTGCGTAGCCTCCGGCATAGTGTTCTGCCATGCTTACGCCCGGCCATGGCACGAGGACGCGTGCGGCCCGCGAGGCTGCAAGAACTCGACGAAGAGGCGGTCGACTCGATCGACGTGCCTGCGGCGGTCGTTTGCGCGCTCTGTGGTCGCGGCGATTGCCCGGGCTGCATCGAAGAGCGGACGGGCGCGTCCGGGGTCATCGCCATCATTCCCTGGGAGCGCCCCCAGTTGCCATGGCCAACGCGCTTGTTCGCGACGGTGCAAGCGACGACGCGCGGTGCGGAAGGATTTTTCTGTGCGTTGCCCGACGGTGCGGTGTCACCGGCGCTTCGGTTTGCGGTGCTCGCCGAGACGTTCGCCGTGGCGTCCACGGCGGCGGTGCTGGCGCCGCTTGCCGTGCTCGGTATTCCGGGCCTTCTTCTCCGGTTTTTGGCCAACGGATCGACGCGCCAGTCCGTGGCGCTCGCCACGCTGGTCGGCATCGTCGGCTTCACGGCGCTCCTCGTCGTCGCCCACGCCCTTCACGGAATGACCCTCGGCCGCGTTCCCTCGCGATCGCGAGCGATCCGACTCGGGCTTTATGCGTGCGGATGGGATTTTGGCTCCAGCCCTGCCGGCATCATCGCCGCCACCTTCGCCGGCGGAATCGGCGCGGCCGGTGCATTGCTTGCCTCCTCGGTGACCGCTCCGTCGCGCGCGCTCGATGCAGCGCTCGAGGGGATTTTTCAGCTCGAGGGTGACCAGGCCCGCAAGGCAAAGAGGCGGGCCATGCGCATTGCAATGGCCATCTGCGTGCCCGCAGTGGTCGTTCTTCTGGCGCTCATCGCCGCGACCGCGCTCTTCGTCTGAAAGCTAGAACGCCGTCCCCACCTGGATGGCAATCGTGTTCTGTCGCCCCACGGACGACAGAGCCGCCGCTTCGTCACCGCTGTTGGCGGTTCCGGGATCGATGAGATCGGTGATGAACTGACCACCGATGGTGACCATCTCGTAACGCCACGACACACCGGCGATCAGACGATGACGGGTGATGCGCGTCTTCTGGAAGATCTTGGTGTTGTTGAGGTCGTCGGGTGAGCCGTCCTTGCTATTGCCCGAGCCGCACTGCGGCTGACCATTGTAGGGAGCCGGTGTAACCGGCATTCCGTTGGACGGATTGGTCGTCCCGCCGGGAACCTTCTGGCCCTGGTAGTTGCAATAGCCGATGGCATCGGTGGCCGGCGTGGGATCGATGAGCCCCGAATCGCCAAAGATGCGGATGAACTGGTAGCCGATGTACGGGGTGAAAACCGACGAGTCGGCGATGGGAATGGGTTTCGATACCATGCCGTCGCCGCTCGCCACGGTGAGCTGAAACTGCGGTGTGCCGGTGACGGTGCGCACGCCCGCGCCAATGGAGATGTCGGGAAACACCCCGAGGACGCCCGTGCGAAATCCTTCGAGCAGGGCCCACCGCAAGTCGGCGCCGCCCGACATGATCGAGGTATGCACCATGTAACCGATGTTGACGCCGAGCTCGAACCCGAACGGCAGCCCCTTGCGTAGGTTCAGGTTGTAGACCTGGAGCCAGGGGTCGGGCCCGTTGTTCATCACCGAGTTCTTGTTGGTGTTCGGATCGACCGGACCCTGGGTGCCGAGCTTCCAGTACTCGGCGTCGCTATCGATGCTGGTGTACGCGCCCTGGATGGCGACTTGAAAACCGCCATAGCCCGTGGTGCGGGCGGGGTACATGGCGAGCGGGGCGAACGCGAAGCCGTACTGGTTGATGATCCTCTTGAAGTCGGCGTCTCTGAACGAGCACGGCAGCGCGCCCGGCGCCGGGGAGGATTGGTACTGCCCGTTCACCGCGCACGGCAGGTTGGTGGCAACGCCAGTCTTGGGATCGGTGGAATAGACCAGTCGCTCGAGGGCAGGGTCCATCGAATCGGCCTTGGCCGTCTGGGAAACGGCCGCGAGGGACGCCAAACAAGCTGCCGCAACCAGTAGGCCGGATCGCATCGATGGATCTCCGAACTCGCGAGGCTACTTTCCCGCTGTGATCCCCGTCAAGCGGCGCGAAATCCCCCCGAAAGATTGGTAAGAGACCCTGGGCTGGCAAAGACCGACGAAAATGGCTCGAACCCACGCAAAACGGCTTCGTTCGGACCCCCTCCACCCCCCCCTCCACATCGTCCTGGTGGAGCCCGAAATCCCCCCCAACACGGGCAACATCGCCCGGCTTTGCGCGGCCACCGGGTCGACCTTGCACCTGGTGGGTACCCTGGGCTTCCGCATCGACGAAAAGGCCGTTCGCCGGGCCGGCATCGACTACTGGCACCTGGTCAATGTACGTCAGCACCTCGATTTGCCGCACTTTCGCCACGCCGTTCCCGACGCGCGCTGGATTCTGCTGAGCGCCTCGGCAAAGAAGAGCTACCTCGATGCGGCGTTTCGGCCGGGCGATGCGCTCGTCTTCGGCAAAGAGAGCGTGGGGCTCTCTGATGACCTTCTCGCCGCCCACGCCGATTCGGTGTTTGGGATCCCCACCCTCGGGCCGGTCCGCTCGCTCAACCTCGCCAACGCGGCCTCGATTGTCGTCTACGAGGCGCTGCGCCAGATGGGTGCGCTCGCTCGAACGTTCATGGGTTAGCGCGCGCCGCGACGGACCAGGAGTCGGCCCTTGGCTCCCGTGAAGTCCCCCGAGATCGTGATCGACTCGCCGGCGGCGACGCGCAGGTTTTGCGAAACGGTTTCGTCGAGCGGCGCGCAGGTCAGGCGGATGAGGTGAGACCCGGGGGTGAGCGTCAGATCGGCCAGGGGCGCAGCCCCGCGTGCGCGGCCGTCGATTTCGATGGTGGCTTGCGGGTTGGCGAGAATGCGAAGATGGGCTGGGGCAGTGTCAT
>JBBSDY010000199.1:0-6975 GCA_038240245.1 Polyangiales bacterium | reverse complement strand
GGGACCGCTGCGGTTCGGGGTGGCGATGGTCGGGCCGTCGCTCGACGAGGCACGTCAGGTGGTCGAGCAAGTGGCCGCCCAGGTCGCTGGTACGCTGCCCGAATCGATCGAGCTCGGCGTGACGATCGTCAAGGCCGAGCCCAAGCGGCCGGGGCGAACACTGATCGACTGAGGTTGGCTTGCCGTCCATCCCCCCGTCCGATCCGGCGCCGTTTCGCCACCTGGGATCCGGAGGTCCGCGCCCGGTGCGCACCCCCATGATCATGCTGCTCATCGCCGTCGTGGTGGTGGTGGCCCTTCCGATTTATCTCTACCGACGTCCCAAGCCCATCACCCCGATCGACGCCGATGCCGGCGTGCGTGCCGACTTTTCCGAGGGAGGGACGGACGCGGGAGCGGGCATCGTCGCGACGGCCAGCGATGCGGGGGCGGGCAAGAGAATGACGCTCGGCGAGGCCAAGGTGATCAAGTGCGTTCCCAAGGGGGGCGGCAAGGTCACCAGCGAACGCTGCGATCACCTGGCCGTGCTCGAGGACTCCCTCGCTCGTTCGATTCGCGACAACCTGGCCTGCGCTCCTGCCGCCGCGGCGCCCTACACGGTGAGCTTCGTCCTCACCGCGGACTTCGACCGCAAGAGGCTCCACCTTTGGGCAGGTCGCAGCGGATCGCTCAAGAAGCACAACGCGAACGACTTGATTCACTGCGTCGAGCACGCCATCACGCAGCCCGACTGGAATACCCTGGCCCATCAGTATGCGCGTTACGAGATCAACGTGATGGCCTCCTATCCAGGCGGCGGCGGCGGCACGGCAGTGGCCCCGCTCGGAGGACCCTGACGCCCGGAGCGTGGGGTGGTAAGAGTCGAGCGTGAGCGACAAGAAGGACAGCTACGCCGCCGCGGGCGTGAACTACGACGTCATCGATCCCGGCAAGAGGCTCGCGCAGGCCAAGGCGCTCGAAACGGCGAGCGCGCTCGGCAAGCGTGGTCACCGCGAGATCGTCGAGAGCCGCGGCGAATCCGCGTACGTGGTCGATGTCGGCGACGGATACGTGTCGACCGTCACCGAGGCGCTGGGCACCAAGAACCTCATCGCCGACAAGGTCCGCGAGATCACCGGCCGGTCGCACTACGACGCGATTGCCCAGGATGCCGTGGCTACCATCTTGAATGATCTGGCGACCGTTGGTGGCGCTCCGCTCGCGCTGACGGCGTACTGGGGGACGGGCAGCTCGGATTGGTTTCGCGACGAAGCGCGCATGCGCGATCTCGTCGAAGGGTGGGCAGGGGCTTGCTCCCGGGCGGTATGCAGCTGGGGTGGGGGAGAGACGCAGACCATCATCGGCATCATCGAGCCCGGCGCCATCAACCTGGCCGGAGCCGCCGTCGGGTTGATTCGCCCGAGGGGCAAGCTGCTTCTCGGAAGCCGCGTGGCCCCGGGGGACGCGATCCTCATCGCGCCGGCCACCGGTCTTCACGCCAACGGCGCGACGCTTGCGCGCAAGATCGCATCCGAGCTGCCGGCTGGATACGCGACCCCAGTTCCTGGTGATTCCGGCGGCCGCGGGTTCGGCGAGGTGCTTCTCGATCCCACGCCGCTCTATGGCCCGCTCGTCGAAGCGCTGCAAGGCGTGGGGATCGATCTGCACTACACGGTTCACGTGACCGGTCACGGTCTGCGCAAGCTGATGCGCGGCACGGCCGAGCTCACCTACGTCGTCGAGAGGCTGCCGCCCGTGCTTCCGATCTTTCGTTTCTTGCAGGACGAGGCGCGCCTCACCGACGAAGAAGCCTTCGGCACGTTCAACATGGGGTCGGGCTTCGCGCTCTACCTTCCTGCAGCCGAGATCGACCATGCAACGCAGGTGGCCAAGACGGCCGGTTTCGCGTTGCTGTTGGCGGGCCGCGTCGAAGCCGGGCCCAAACGTGTCGTGCTCGAGCCGATCGGCGTCACCTACGAAGGATCGTCGCTCCAGATTCGATAGACGCGCTCAAAGGCCGAGAAGGCCGCTCCAGGCGAGGACGGTTTCGCGCGAGCCGAGACCGAAGGCGAGCGTGGCGAGATCGCGCGCGGCGCGGCCGCCGAGGGCGTCGATCGCATCGACGAAGGGAGCGGGCACCTCGGGAGGTTTGGGCATCGTGCGCGGGGGCTTGATGACCTGGTGGCCCACCGCGCGCGGCTCTTTCATTTTCTCTCGCAGTACGTCGATGGCGACATCGAATCCCCCCAGGTGGTCGACGAGCCCGACGCGGTGCGCCTCGAGCCCGCTGTACACGCGGCCGCGCGCGAGCCTTTCGATTTCATCGGCCGGACGATGGCGACCGCGGGCGACCACGTTCACGAAATCGACGTAGTAGCCCTCGATCTCGCGGGTCATGGCTTCGCGCTCACCTTCGTCGAGCGGCCGCGAAGCGGACATCATGTCGGCGCGCGCGCCGCGTTTCACGAGCTCGGTCACGATGCCCAGCTTGTCGAGCAAGGGCGCCAGGACCAGGTGACCCGCCACCACACCGATCGATCCCGTGAGGGTGGTGGGCTCGGCGACGATGGCGTGCGCCCCGGCCGCCACGTAGTAGCCGCCGCTCGCGGCCACATTGGAGAAGTAGGCGACCACCGGCTTTTTTTCGGCGAGGCGCAGAACCTCGTGGTGGATACGGTCCGACGCCAGCACGCCGCCGCCAGGCGAGTCGATGAGGAGGATAACGCCGGCGATACCGCGGAGCTCGCGGGCTCGTCGCAAGGCTCCGATGATCCTCTCGTCGACCGCCACCCTGCCGAACGCCAGCGGAGCGCGCGATACGATGGGACCATGCACGTGCACGACGCCAATACGTTTGGAAAGAGGAGCGGGCCGGCGAGCAGAGACGTAGGGGCCGGCGTCCACCAGGTGCGCCGGTACCTGGGGCGTTTGGATGAGCTGCGGTAGATCGTCGTCGTAGCCGACGGCGTCGACCAGTCGCCGCTCCTGCGCGGCACGATAGGGTCCCCGGTCCACGAGAGCGCGCACCTCTTCGACCGCGAGCCCCCGGCCTTCGGCGAGCGCCCCGATGAGCTCGTCGTTGGCGACGTCGAGGATGGCGCCAACTTGCTCCCTTTGCTCGGCAGACATCGAGTCGCGAGCCAGGGACTCGCCGGCGGTCTTGAACTCGCCCCGCGCGAAGATCTCGGGCAAGACGCCGATCTTGTCGAGCGTGCGGCGAAAGTAGCGCGTCTCGACGGCGACCCCCAGCGGCGAGATGGTGGCCTGCGGCCCCATGATGATTCGGTGGGCCGCCGAGGCCACGAGCATCTCGCGCGAGCCCGCGCCCGTGGGAAGGTACACGACCACGGTTTTCTGCTTCTCTTTGAGACCCAGCAAGACGCGCCGCAGCGATGTCGCGGTGGCGGCGCCGGCCCGCAAAGAGCGGATCTCCACGAGCAGGCCCTTGACCCTTTCGTCGCGACCGATGATCGAGCAAAGCTGCCGAATCCCGGCGAGCGAGATCGTCGTTCGCGCTCTCTTGGGTCGCCACCAGGGTAGGGGTTCGGCCAGCTCGACCACCCCGCCGTCGATGACGAGCGAAACGAAGCTTCCCCGACGGATGAGTCGCCGCGCCCGGACCGCCCGAAATGGCGCTGAAAAAGCATATCTCCAGCGTCCCCAGGTCAACATCCACGCAGCCATCCGGGCGAGCCTAGCACCGCCACCCGAGTCGCTCACCCGCGTACGCCAAGCGTCGTGCTTCAGGCAGACATGAACCTATGGTAGGAGCCCATGGCTGGATCATGGCCCCCTTTCGCCCCCGTGTACTCGTCAACTTCGCGACCAGCATCGACGGCAAGATCTCCGTGGCGCCCGGGCTACGCAAGGGTTCGTTCACGATGTCGCGTCACCACGAGGATCACCGGCGGATGAGGAAGATCCGGGCCGCGGCCGACGCCATCCTGGTGGGCGCTGGCAACTTGCGAGCTGACAACCCCAAGCTTGCCCTCGGCCAGGAAGAAAGGATCCGGCGGCGGGCGAGCGGCGAACGCGAGCCCTACCGTATCGTCGTGACGAGACGCGGCGAAGGCATCACGCCCGATCGCAAGATGTTCGACTCCAAGCTGGGGGGCGACAGCGTCATCATTCACTCCGAGCAGATGCCCACGATCACCCGCGAGAAGCTGGGAGAAGTGGCCACGCTCGTCGCCATCGGCGAGCAGTCGGTCGACATGGGGCGCATGCTCGACTGGATCGGCGAGGAGCTAGGCGTCCGCACGTTGCTCTGCGAGGGCGGCGGCCTGCTCGCTCGCGATTTGTTCGCTGCGCGCGCCGTCGATGAGCTCTATCTCACGCTCGTGCCCCGGATTCTGGGCGGCAGCGACGCGCCCACGCTGGCCGAGGGCCGGGGGTTTCTCCCCGACGACATCCCCGACGCGCGCCTGGCCAGCGTCGACCGCGTGGGCGACGAGCTCTACCTGCGTTACGATTTTCGCTGGGAGTGAGGGCCGCCGGCAATCTTCTTCGTTTGAAACCCGTCCCATCGGTACAGGTAGACCTGGTGCAAGCCGCCCACCCACAGGCTTTCCTCGCGATTTAAAAAGATGATTTTGAGATCGCCTTCGCCACTGGGGTGAGGCTCGCGGCGATCCTCGCCGGACCCGGTGACGAGAAAAATGCCGTCTTTCGGTCGGATGATCATGTTGGGCAGCGCGTAGACGAAGGGAGCGGGAGAGACACGTCCCCACGACGAGCTCGGCGCGTTGGCGATGACGAACCGCGACAGGTTGTCGTCGACCCATGACAAGAGCGGCAACGTCTCGCCGTATCCTTCGATGTGGCTGGCGTTGCCGATGGCAAAGAACTTTCGGTTAGGGACCGACTGCTGCTCGGCATCTTCGCGGAGCACCGTCAGGTGATGGAGGAGTCGCTTGTCGGCCATGTCAGGGAAACCTGCCGCTGGAGGCAAGGAGGTCGATGCGGGCCTGCCGGGCAACGTCGTCGGCGATGACCGCCGCGGTTTCCGCGGCGTGCGCCCGGCCTTCGGCATCGATGACCTCGATGTTCGTGGTAGCGCCCGCGCGGTAGGCGATGTTCGCCAGATCGAGGGCATCCTTGGCCAGTCGCGCGGCGTTCGCCGCGGCCATGAGCGATGCTTCGGCTCGCTTCACCGATTCGAACGCCATCCGAACGTCGGACCGGCTTTGCCGCACGAGACCCTCGTAGTCGGCCCGGGCCTCGGCGGAGAGACTCTCGCGCTCATCGGCCAGGCCGTAGCGCAGCCCGCCGTCATAAAAGGGGATGGTGAGAACGAGCTGCGCCTGCCAACCCGTGGTGGGCAGCGTGAGGCTGGCCGGGTTCTGGTAAAAAGGCTGGAAGGTGCCGACGAGAAAGGGCAGGTAGTCGGTGTAGCCGTCTTTCTTGACCTGGTCGGCGGCGTCGAGGCGTTCTTTGGATGCCTTGACGTCGGGCCTTCGGCTGATCGCCTCGGCCATCGCGCCGGAGATTGCCGGCGCCTCGGCCAGGTTGACCTCGTCGACGACGTCGAGCGGCCCCTCGTCGCCGAGCAGAACGCCCAGAGCTTCGCGGGCGCGAGCCAGCCCCGAAAAGCCCGACTCGACCTGGGCCTGATCGGAGGCCATCTCCTGCTCGGCGCGCACGTCGTCGACGCGGTTGCCCACGCCCCCCAGAAAACGTGTGTGGGCGTAGTCGTAGTGGGCCTTGGCGGTCTTGAACGCGCGCTCGTTGATGTCGACCACGCGTTTCTGCGAGATGATCGTGAGGTAGGCGCGAGCGGTGGTGATCGCCGTCTGACGCCGCACGTCCTCGGAGGACGCGCGGGCCACCCTCGCATCGGCCGAGGCATGCGACCACTGCGCCCACTTTTGGGGAACGATGATCGGCACCGCGAGCGTCAGGTTGGCGGAGAGCTGATCGATCGACGCGATGGCTCGCCCCTGAAACTGACGCTCGGAATCGAGCCGGGTGTACGTTCCCGTGCCGGTCAACGTGGGAAACGACGCCGCGCGCGCCTCGCGAATGCGCGCCTCGGCGCGCTGAATTTCCTGGACCGCCACCACCACGTTGGTGCTGCGAACGAGCGCCCGCTGGATGGCCTGCGCGAAGCTCAGCCGTTCGAGACCGGGGCCCGGTGTCTCGGCCCGGGCATGACCCGACAGCGTTGCAACCGCCAGAGCAACCAGGAAACCGCCAGGACGCCAGGAACGCCAAGAAGAGAAACCAGAAAGAATCTGGCGCGCTTGGCGTCGTGGCGGTTCTCTTTCGGTGTTGCTCGTTTCGTAGAATTGGTCAGGCATGTGCGGCTCGTCGCCTAGCTCGCGCTTGGCGGGTTTCGGAGGAACCGCCAAGGCGCCAACAGAACGCCAGGAATCTTGGATTGACCCGGAACGTACCGCGAGGATCTCGGCGATCAGGTGGCGACGGGGGCGGGTGCTTCGGCGGCAGGTGCTTCGGCGGAGCTCGAGCGGCGAGATCGCGCCGAGCCGGGCAAGGTGATGATTCTCAGCCACGACAGCACGCGGATGATCGGCCAGGTGGGATCGAGCTCGAACCAACGGGCGGCGAAGTTGGGTGACATCGCGCGCGCGTGGTGATTGTTCTGAAAGAGCTCACCCCAGGTGACAAAGTCGATGATGAGCGTGTTGCGCGACTTGTCGCCGTGCGGTGTATCGAAGCTGCGGTAGCCGAGCATGTGGCCACAGTAGTTGACGATGGCGCCGTGCACCGGACCCATGACGTAATGAATCGGCAAAAGCAGGAAGTACGCCCAGTGTGGCGCGAAGGCGATGTAGAAGAGCGTATACGCGGTTCCGAATCCGATGCGCGACGGCCACGAGTTGAAGATCCGATCCACCGCCGGCCACTCGGGGTAGCCGCCCTCGAACCTGGCTTCGGGCTGGACCCTTCGGCTGGCGAGATTCTCGTAACGCAGCTTGGTCTGCCACATCATGTTGCCGAGCCCGCGGTCGATGTGGGGCGAGTGGGGATCGCCCT
>JBBSDY010000198.1:0-6979 GCA_038240245.1 Polyangiales bacterium | reverse complement strand
TGAGGCCGCGCTCTTGCTGTGGCTCGGTGAGCATCAGCTCCGCCTCGAGCCGCGGCGCTTCTTTCGATTCCGGAAACGCGATGTGCCCCACCGGCACCATCGGCGGTCCCCCCGCGGGATCGACGGGGCACTTGGGATCGACGGCGTAGGGGGGAGCCGGCGCAGGTGTCTTCGACATCGGTCGGACGCACGGCGCCTTGCCCGGACCACCTGCTCCAGATGCCGCTGGCGCGGCGGCAGTCGCCGTGGCACCGGTGAGCAGGGTCGCCGTGCCAACCGCGCCCGCACCCTCGGATTTGGTTGTCGCGGTTGCCGCGACGGGCTCGGGCGCAGCTCGATCGCAACCGAGAGCGGTGGCGGCGAGAAAAAGGAACGCGGATCGCCAAAGCATGGGTAGCCCGGTTTCTACCATCATCGCGGCACTTTGGAAGCCAGGTCTCGGGACGATTGGGTGAGGCTCCTTGGACCCGCCCCACGAAGACGCTAGGCTACCGGCGACGTACCCCCGAAAACGCGGAGGAACGCTCGTTGCATGACGTGCGGTGCCAAAGGGCCAAGATGAGACTTCGCATGCCAAGCTTTCGTTGGATCGCCCTGCTGGGCGTCGCGGCCTGCGGTGGGTCGTTGGCTGATCCCTCCCTCGTGGCCGATGCGGGTCACCACAGGGATGCCGGTCACGATCCGTCGATGGTCGATCAAATGTCCGGCGTGGTCCCTGGGGCCGACGCTGCGACGATCGACGCCTTTCCCGTCTATGTCGAGGACGCGTGCGCCGACGCGCCACTCGAGATCCCTCCCCTCGAGTGCGATCCCTTCGCGCCCAACTCGTGTCCCCAGGGGCGGGCGTGTTATCCGATTCCACCCCACGGGACGGACGCCTGCCACCCCGGCCGCTATGGAACCATGTGCCTGCGCCAAGGAATCGGCGGGCAAGGATCTCCGTGCAGCGACGGCACCGACTGCGTGGGAGGATTCTTGTGCGTGAAGACGGGCATCGGCGACATGTGCGTCCAGCTTTGCAGGCTCGATCAGTTCGGCTCGTGCATGAACGGGCGAATCTGCCGCGAAGTCGACGTCACCGGATCGGAGTGGGGCGGGTGCGAGTGAGCGCCTGGCTCCGACATTCGTGCAGCGTTTCGGTGCTCGTACTCGGGGCTTGCGGCTCACGCACGGGCTTCGAGCTCGTGGCCGGACCACCCGACTGCACCGCGGCCAAGGACTGCGACGGCTTTGGCGATCTCTGCTCTCCCGTCGGATGCGTGAACGGCACGTGTCAGGATCTGGCGCCGGTCAGCTGCGAGGACAACAATCCCTGCACGAGCGACAGCTGTGATCCGACGAACGGCATGTGCCTGCACCCGCCCTCGACGCTCGATCTCGACCACGACGGGCACCGGTCTCCCCTCCCCGGCAAGGCCCCCGGCGAGCCGAACAGCTGCGGCGACGATTGCGACGACAGCAACCCCATGGCATTTCCGGGCGGCGTCGAGGTTTGCGACGGGGTCGACAACGATTGCAACGGCATCGTCGACGACGGCGCGCAGTTTTCGCCGGTGGGCGACGTCGTCCAGGTGTCCGACGGTACGCACGCCGAGCCGCAGTCGCTCGGCTACAGCGGCGGTAGCGGCTACATGAGCGTCTATTCGGCGGAGGTCGATAGCCGGACCTCGATTTATCTGCACGCGCTCTCCGACACCGGAACGAGCACGGCGCCCGCCGTGAAATTCACGCCCAGCCCCGCCGACGCCTATGGCGGTCCGCTGGTCTGGATCGGCGACCGCTACGGGATCGCGTGGAGCGATCGGCGCGAAGCTCGAGGTCGGACCCTCAACTACGAGGTGTACTTCAACCTCGTCAACCCCGACGGCACCAAGCGAAACGCTGATCTCCGGGTCACCAACGCCGAAGGATTTTCGATCAACGTCGCTCTTGCATGGACGGGCAACGAGTTCGTTTTGGTCTGGCAAGACGACGGCATTTCCTTTTCCGGGCAGGATGCTCTCTTCGCCCAACGCGTCGACGTGAGCGGCGCGGCCATCGGAGGCAACGTGCGCCTGGTCGACGACGACAACGCCGGGCAAACCGGGCCCACGATCGCCGCGGGGGTGCGTTCACTCGGCGTCGTCTGGCTGCGCGGAGACGCCGAGCACCACGAGATCATGTTTGCGCCTTTCGATTCCGAGCTGAAGGCGCTCGCCGCCCCCGTGAGCCTGGCGGGGATGGTGGGAACGGGCGTGTATCCGATCATCGTCCACAACCAGTCCGAGTACATCATCGCCTGGTACGATCCCGAATCATCTCCGACCACCATCTACGGCACCGTGCGCGGCGAGCTCGGCGAAGAGATCGTCGCACCGCACACCTTGACGAAGACGACGATGCACGCCCGCTACCCTTCCATCCTGCCCTACGGCGATCGATCGCTGCTCATCTGGAGCGACGACCGCGACGGCAACACCGGCTACGAGCTTTACGCCAAGATGATCGATCGCAAGCTCGAGACGTTGACACCCGAGCAACGCCTGACCAACTCCATCGGCGAAAGCATCGATCCCATTGCCACATTTGGACCCGCCGGACAGGTCGGCGTGCTGTTCAGCGACGACCGCACCGGCATGCCCCAGGCCTACTTCACGCACCTCAATTGCCTCGGTGCGGTCGCCAAACCTTAGCCCTCACCGCAGCAGCCTCGCTCTTCGGCTACCGGCGCACCGTGGCGCCGGCCTGGTGCACCTTGCCGGGGAGCGCGCGGCCGATGATTTTCTCGGCGAGCTTGGCGGCGGCGATGAGCTTGTCGAGATCGAGACCGGTTTCGATGCCCATGCCGTGCAGCATGTAGACGAGATCCTCGGTGGCGACGTTGCCCGCGGCCCCGGGCGCGTAGGGACATCCTCCGAGCCCCCCGATCGATGCATCGAAATCGCGCACGCCAAGGGTGAGCCCAACGAGCACGTTGGGCAGTGCCGTGCTGCGCGTGTCGTGAAAATGAAGAGCCAGCTTGTCGGGCGAGATCTTGTCGAGAAAGACGCCGAGGATGCGTTCGGTCTGGCGCGGCGTGCCGACGCCGATCGTGTCCCCCAGCGAAACCTGGTAGCAGCCTAGCGCAAGCAATCGCTCGGTGATGTCGAGGGCCCGCACGGGGTCGACGTCCCCTTCGTAGGGGCATCCCCACACCGTCGACACGTACGCGCGCACGCGCATCCCGGCCTGCAGCGCGGGCGGTACCACCTCCTCGAACGTTTCGAGCGAGCTGCCGATGCTGCGGTTGGTGTTCTTTCGGTTGTGGGTTTCGCTCGCCGACATGAAGACCGCGATCTCGGAGAGCCCGGCCGCGCGCGCGCGCTCGAGGCCCTTGGCGTTGGGCACCAGCGCGCTGAACGTCACCCCGGGCGGCGCCTTCACTTGCCTGGCGAGCTCATCGGCATCGGCGAGCTGCGGGATCCACTTGGGCGACACGAAGCTGGTCAGCTCGATGCGCTGCAGACCCGCGGCAATGAGAGCCGCCACGAGCTGCTTCTTGCCATCGAGGGGCAGCATCGATGCCTCGTTCTGCAGGCCATCGCGCAGGGAGACCTCGTAGACCGAGACACGCTCGGGAAGCCGGCTCGAAAACCCAGCGGGCGTGGCCATGAGCCTAGCGTAGCGCTAGACGAGTAAGAGCGGGAGCTGGCGAGCTCGGGAGGGCGATGCGACCTCGATGGGGTAGTCGCCCGAGAAGCAAGCGTGGCAAAAGCCGCCGTGACTCGACTCGAAGCCGGTGCTGCCGGTCACGGCCTGGAGCATGCCCTCGATGGAGAGGTAGCCGAGCGAGTCGGAGGTGAGGTAGCGGCCGATTTCTTCGTTGCTGTGGCTCGAGGCGACCAGCTCGCTGCGCGTGGGCGTGTCGATGCCGTAGAAACAGGGCCACCGAAACGGCGGGCTCGAAATGCGCATGTGCACCTCTTTGGCGCCGGCGTCGCGAACCATCTTGACGATCTTGCGGCTGGTGGTGCCCCGAACGATGGAGTCGTCGATGACGACGACGCGCTTTCCGCGGATGGTGTCGCCGATGGGGTTGAGCTTGAGCTTGACGCCGAAGTGACGGATCGACTGCTCGGGCTCGATGAAGGTGCGCCCCACGTAGTGGCTGCGAATGAGCCCGAGCTCGAAGGGCACCCCGATTCGCTCGGCGTAGCCCATGGCTGCCGGAACGCCCGAGTCGGGCACGGGGATGACGATGTCGCAGTCGGCAGGTTGCTCTCGGGCGAGCTCGCGCCCGAGGTTCTTGCGAACCTCGTAGACGGTGGCCCCGGACATCTTGGAATCGGGGCGAGAGAAGTAGATGTACTCGAAAACGCAGCTGCGACGGGGAGCCGAGACGAGCGGCGCCGAGCTGCGTAGCCCGTCCTTGTCGACGATGAGCATCTCGCCCGGGGCGAGCTCGCGCACCGGCTTGGCATCGATGAGGTCGAAGGCCGTCTGCTCGCTGGCAACGACGTAGGCGCCCTCGGGCCCGGGGAGCTTGCCCAGAACCAGCGGCCGGATGCCCATCGGATCGCGCACGGCGATGAGGGCGCCCTCGGTCATGAACACCAGCGAATAGGCCCCTTCGACTTGCGTGAGGGCGTCGGCGATGCGGTCTTCGATGGCGCGCTGCGTGCTGATCGCCAAAAGGTGAATGATGACCTCGGTATCGCTGCTGCTCTGGAAGATGGAGCCCCGCGCTTCGAGTTTTTCGCGCAGCTCGTCGGCGTTGGTCAGGTTGCCGTTGTGGGCGACGGCGATGGAGCCCCTCGCGTAGTCGACGGCGAGTGGCTGCGCGTTTTTGAGGTTGGAGGCGCCGGCCGTGGAGTAGCGAACGTGCCCGATGGACGCTGCACCAGGCAATCCCGTAAGATCGCGGGGCGTGAACGAGTCGTGCACCAGGCCCATCGCGCGGTGCGCGTAGAGGCGCTGCCCGTCGCTGGAGACGATGCCCGCGGACTCTTGACCGCGGTGCTGCAACGCATGAAGTCCCAGGTAGGTGAGCTTGGCGGCCTCAGGGTGACCGAACACGCCGAAGACGCCGCACATGCAAGGCTTCATGTAATCAACGCGGGGCCAAAGCGCCATCGTCTCGTGCAAGAAAAGTGAGAAACCTCGCCGTTACGGACGCTTGTAGGGATATCATCCTGCCGACATGAGCGCGTCCTTGAACCAGCTGATCGAGACCTGGCAGAGGCAACCAGACGAGCAGAACACCGTCGCGTTATGTGAGCAGCTCGGAGACTCCGGCCAATCGCAGCTCATCGAAGAGGTAGGCAAGCGATCGTCCGTCAAATACGCGTCCAGTCCCCTGGTCCTCATGGCCATCGCGCGGATGTACCTGGGCGCTTCGCGGCTGGGCGACGCGCAGGGACTCTTGGTGTCGGCGGGCAAGATGATCCCCAAGAACCCCGATGTCTATCGGTGGCTAGGTGAGGTTCTGCTGCGCCGTGGCGACGCCGAGCGCGCCGCCAAGGTGCTCGAGCGGGCGGTTGTGCTCGGAAAGATCGACAACGACACGGTTTTCTGGCGCAACCAGGCGGACGACTACGTCGACCTTCAAAAGAAGTCCGGCGCCCAGGCGGTGGTGGCGGCGCTGACCGAGGTCCTGATCGAGATGGGCCTTCCGCCGCCCAAGCCCTCGACCCGCGCGCCGGCGCGTGTCTCCGGTCCCCCGCCAGTGCCCCATCATGCGCGGCACGAGGCCCTGTCGGATTCCGACGTGACCGTCGTCAAGAAGCCGGCCTTCCCCATCGAAGAGCCGATCAAGCGAGGGAGGCCGAACGCGGGACCCATGAGCCAAACCCGCCAAGGTTGGCCCGCAGCTCCCCCCCCGCCGCCTCCCGCGCCCCCACCTCCACCGTCTCCGTTCGCCCAGGTGGGCAAGCCCACGGCGGCACGCCCCATCACGGTTCCGCCCCCGTCACCGCCCAGGGCACCTTCCAAGTTCCCGCCCCCTCCCTTACCGAGCCTCGCCACCCAGGACCCACCCTTGTTTCCCGCGGCGGGAGCAAGCGCCCTGCGAGCGCCGCCCCTGCCCGCCGCGAGCAGCCTGGGCGCGCCCTTTCCCTCGTTCGCTCACGCCGATTCTCCTTCGCGCAACAACGGCGGGGGAAACGACGCTCGGGCAGGGCTTCCGGCGTTCGATCTCGTCTCTGCCTCGCAGGCGCGCAGTCCACTCGCGGACGCTGCGGCAAGGCTGTCGCAGCGACCGGGCACCCCGCTTCAGCCGCGCGACGTGCTCAACGCCCTCGCGCTCACCGGTGTCTTCGAGCCTGCTGGCGGAGCGGTCGCCGCGTGGGACACGCCGCCGCGCACCAAGGCGCGCTTCTCGATCACCCTGGTGTTTCTGACCGTCGCTCTCATCGGCGGTGGAATCGGCATTCTTCAGTACGTGCGCGAGATCCGGGGCAAGCAGGCCGATGTGGCGCGCGGCCTCGATACCGAGATCACGACGCTTCTCGAATCTGGCAAGGTCGGCGAGCTCACCAACACCGAGACCAAGTTGTCGCGCTCGTTCGACCTCGACGCCAACAGCCCGACCACCGCGTTGCTCTGGGTGAAAAACCGCGTCCTTCGCACGATTGAAGCGGAGGGCGAGAGCCAGGGCATCGACACGGCCATGGCCCGCGCACGTCAGGTGGGTGTGCCCGAGGCCGAGCTCGCGTTCGGACGCATCGGATCGTTCGTCGCGCAGGGCGACACCGCGGGCGCCGCCGCCCTTTTGCCGCAGTGGGATGGGCCCGCGAAACAAGACCCGTACTACCAGCTCATGGCCGGAATCGCGCTCGAGCGGGCCGGCGATCTGCGCGCCATCGACCGCTACCAGCTCGCCGTCAACTACGCGCCCAATCTGGTGCCCGCGCAGATCATGTTGGCGCGCGCGTGGGCCTTGGAGGGCGACCGCACGCGGGGCGCAGAAATGGCCCGTACATTTCGCAGCAAGTGGCCGGATCGACCGGAAGGGGCGGCGCTC
>JBBSDY010000197.1:0-6980 GCA_038240245.1 Polyangiales bacterium | reverse complement strand
CGGCAAGCCCGACATCACCGGCTACCCCGCCAATGCCAGTCCCCCCGCGGTCGCGAACGGGATCGGCACCGTGACCGCCAATAGCAACACGCTCGCGAATCTGGCCATAACGCAGACCGGAACAAACCCAGCGCTCTGTACGATTGACGGCCTCGTGACTTGGAAAAGGCAGCGGCAATGGAATGAACCTTCTCGCCGGCTCGAACGTCAGGGTGCGCAATAGCGTCTCGACGCAAAATGCGGCGTCGGGGGTTCTGATCTCGCCGAGCGGCTTCAGCACGATTGCCACCATCGACCTCGGCACCGACGCGCTAGGCCGCAACATTCTGCAAGCGGCATCCGGCAACGCGAACAAGAGCGCCGGGATCTGCATGGGTAATTTCGCGAACTTCAATCTCACGCTGCTCGCCAAGGGGAACTACTTCAACGGCAAGGATTGCGTTGTCGTGTCGGCCCCGAAGACCGCCGTCAACTCGACGCGCACCGGCTGCGCAAGCGCCGTCGATGTCGCCGCGGAGCTCGGCTTTGGCAACACGCCACAAACGAACGTCAAGGTGGTGCTCGACAACTGCGTGAGCTTCTGATCTCGAGATCTGTTCCTGCGTATGCGACGCCCTCAGAGTGGGCGCGCTCGAGGACGATGCGCACCAGGCCTTTTTGCGTCTTGCCCCTTCTTCGCACGCGCCTTCGAGGGTGCGGTCGTCGTCCGAGACTTGGGCGTCTTCGCGTGCACCGGCTTGCGCAGGTCGTCGTCGAAGGTACTCAGCACCTCTTCGTGCCCTCGCTGAACATCAGCGTCGAAGCGCGCCTTCATGGCTGCGCCCAACTTCGAGAGCGCTTCGTTCGACATCGCCTTACGGGCCGCGGGGAAAAGATCGCGCTCTTCTTCGTGGTGATGATTCGTCATCAACTCCTTGAGTGCCTTGAGGCGGGCCTTGAGCGATTCGTCGCTCGACCTCGTGCCCAGCACACGCTGGAGCGCGAAGCGGCCCATCGCGTGCTCCTCGAGCCCCTCCAGGATGATGTCGGGATTCAGTTTGCGAACTGCTGGATAAAATAGCGACTCTTCGATCGCGATGTGCGCGGTGAGATCGTCGGCGAGTTCGCGGAGCGTGGCCTCGAAACCCTTCTTCGATGACTCCAATCGATCGAAAAGCTTCTCCACCTTCCGATGGTGGTGAACCAAGAGATCGGTGGCCCGCGGAGAGGGGTCCGATTCTGAATTCTTCGATACGGCCGAGGTCAGCTCGCGAATCAGTCCCTCCGTCCCGCGCGCAACCCCCGCAGCAAACGACGCGGTGGACGCCAGAGCGCTTCCGAGCTTTTCGGTCGTCGTCGTCGCAAAGTTTTTGGCCGAACGCTTCATGGTCTTCTTCTTTCTCATCATCCCCCACACTAGCGCGATGCACCGCCCAATGTCGGACGATCGCACGCGATCCGTGGGCGGTCGTCAGCCAACCGCCTGCGTGAGGCGCTCGAGGAAACTCCCACTGGCCCCCCGGGTGCAGCGCTTACAAGGACAGATGGGATGCTGGGGGGAAGTGGGGCTTTCAGCGCCTTCCCCATCGCCACGACCGCTGCCGCCAGGTGCGTTCGCGAGGGAGTGGCGGAGCTTGCGACCTCTGCGATTCGCGACAAGCCTTCGGCGATCGTCGATTCCACGACTTGTCGCTTGGAATGACCGCTCATCAAAAGGATGGCGCGGACGACGGTGCGCACGATCGCAAGAAAGAACGAAGCCCCAATGGCACGACGACCTGCCGCCGGATCTGGGTGCCCATGCGCTTGAAGTCAGCTTGCATCGTCCAGCGCAACTTGCCGTCGGGAGGATCGGAGCCCTCGAGAATGACGTAGAGAAAGGATGCCGTTCCGCGGCTTTGCCAGAAAGGCATCTTGCAGCCCCATCCACCATTGCCACCTTGTCAACGTCGCTGGCGCGCTCCACATCACGATGATCGTGTCGCCAAGCTCGACCACGGCTGCCCCATCCCCCAGCTTTGACGGCCATCGTTTGGTTTCCCCCGGCGGGCCCAATCGACGACTCGATGAGGATGCCGCAACGGCGTTGGCGAGGATACCAAAACGCCGCGGTTTCGCCAGCTGCTGGACGTCCCGTCGCGAGCGTGCTCACCAGCTGTGCATCGTGCCGTCGAGCTTGCGGTTCACAGGCAGGTAAGCGCGGTCGTAAGGATACTGCTTGGCGAGATCTTCGTCGATGTCGACGCCGAGCCCGGGCTTGTCGCCAGGATAGAGCGCGCCTTCGGCAAACGTGTAGGCGTGGGGGAACACGCGATCGGTCTCTTCGCTGTGACGCATGTACTCTTGAATGCCGAAGTTGTGCACGCTGAGATCGAAGTGAAGCGCGGCGGCCATGCAAACCGGGCTCAGATCCGTGGCGCCGTGGCAGCCGGTTCGCACGTGGTAGAGCTCGGCGAGGTTGGCAATCTTGCGAAGGTGGCTGATGCCGCCGGCGTGAACGACCGTCGTTCGGATGTAGTCGATGAGCTGCTCCTCGATGAGCTGCTGACAATCGTGGATCGACGAGAACACCTCGCCGACGGCGAGGGGCGTCGTCGTGTGCTGGCGAATGAGCCGAAACCCCACTTGCAATTCGGCCGGCACGGGGTCTTCCATCCAGAACAGATGATAAGGCTCGAGGCTCTTGCCGAGACGCGCGGCCTCGATGGGCGTCAGGCGGTGGTGCACGTCGTGCAGGAGGTGAACGTCGTGGCCGAGCTCCTTGCGCAGGCGCTCGAACAAGGCAGGCACCGACGACAGATATTTTTCGGTGCTCCACACGTTCTCGGGCGGGAGCCCCTTTTCGGCGGGCTCGTAGTGCATCTTGCCGCGACCGACGCCGTACGTACTGGGGACTCCGGGCACGCCGGCCTGTGCGCGTACGGCCTTGTAACCCAGGGTGAGGTAGTGCTCGACGGCGCGAACCGTTTCTTCGATGTCGGCGCCACTGGCGTGACCGTAGACCATGACGTCATCGCGAGAGCGCCCACCGAGAAGCTGGTAGACGGGAACGCCCAGCGTCTTGCCCTTGATGTCCCACAGCGCCGTGTCGACCGCGGCGATGGCCGTCATGGTGACCGGACCTCGTCGCCAGTAAGCACCCTTGTAAAGATATTGCCAGGTGTCCTCGATCTGTCGCGCGTCGCGTCCCACCAGCAGGGGGACGAGATGGTCCTCGAGGTAGCTCGCCACCGCGAGCTCGCGGCCATTGAGCGTGGCATCGCCGAGACCATGGACGCCGTCTTCGGTCGTCACCTTCAAGGTCACGAAGTTGCGACCCGGGCCACAGACGATGACCTTGGCGTCGACGATCTTCATTCGTGATCGGCTCCCCGCCGTAGTTAGAGAACGACCTCACGCGACTGGCTCGAAGACTTGTAGATGCCCTCGATCATCGCCATGAGCTGAACGCCGTGCTCGGCAGGCGTCTCGAGGGTTCCCTCTCCCTGGATGGCGTCGATGAAGTTCTTCGTTTCGCCCTTGAAGCCGGCCATCCAGTCAGGAAACGTCTGCCCCGTGCGTGAACGCCCGCGGGCGCCAACGGTGAAGGTCTCGAGGTTCTGGTCGTCGACGCGCCCGCCCCCGAGCGTGCCGTACATGTAGACGCCCATGTGGTCGGTCTCCTGGGTGAGGACCCAGCTCGTCTCGAGGTGAAGGCCGCGACCATCGGCGAAACGAACCAGAGCGAAGGCGCTGTCGTCGGTCTTGGTCTGCTCGGGGTACCGGTTGTGGACCTGACCCGAGACGGTGAGCGGCTTGGGGCAGCCCATGAGGTACCAGGCGATGTCGAGCACGTGCACGCCGATGTCGATGAGCGCGCCGCCGCCCGCTCGAACGGGATCGGTGAACCAACCGTCGAGGCCTTGTGGCACACCCCAGGTTCGGGTCCACACCGCGCGTGCGTGGTACACGTCGCCCAGCTTGCCGGCGCGGATGCTGGCGCGAAGCTCCTGGGTGGGCATCTGGAACCGGCGTTGCAGCGCGTACGCGAGAAGCAGGCCCTTGCGCGTGGCGAGCTCGGCCATCTGCTGCGCTTCGGCCAGCGTGGTGGCGGGCGGTTTCTCGCAAAGAACGTGCTTGCCCGCCTCGAGCGCAGCGACGGCCGCCGGACGATGCAAGAACGTCGGCAAGGCGATGCTCACGGCGTCGATCTCCGGATCGGCCAGCAGCTCCTGGTAGTCGGCACAGGTCCGCGGCACTTCGTGCGTCTTGGCGAACTTGTCGCGCCGCGGCTCGTTGAGATCGCTCACCGCCACGACTTGCGCGCCGCACGCCTTGTAGCCTTCGGCGTGCCTTTCGCCAGGCCACCCCGCTCCGATGATGCCGATGCGCACGGGCCCACTTTGACTCGCCGTCATGAATCATGCTCCCCGGGACGCGGTCTCGACAAGCGCGGCCCAATGGCCCTCGTGTGTAGCCAATCCGATCCCCTGGTGCAACAGCCTTTCACGCTCAAATACCGAACATTTGCTATAAGGTAGCCACATGCAACGAATTGCTCACGTGTGTCTCGGGGTGTGCCTCGCCTGGCTCGCCGGGTGCTCCTCGAACGACTCGACCACTGGCCCGGGTCCGACGGGGGGCAACGCGGGTGCGGGCGGCTCGGGCGCGGGCGGCTCGACGCAAAACGACGCCTCGCCCGACGCCGCGAGCGGGCACGATGAAGCCTCGGTCGATGCGACCAGCGGGCGAAGCGACGCACGCGCCTGCGAACAGACGGAGTGCTTTCGCGCCAACCAGTGTGTAAGCCAGTGCGGCGGCCCCGTCGTGTCCTCGGGTTGCTGCGCCTGCGAAGCGCCGCTCTTCGACAGTTTTCAGTGCGACGCGGGACAGTAGCCCCCAAAAGAGCGAGCGCTCGTTTCAGCGCCGGAGCACGGCGGAAGGCGACGGGAACTCCCGCTCGTCCCACGAAGAACCTTCGGGCCAGGAGTCCTCGGGCTCGTAGCCAAGAACGTCCCTGGCCGACGCGAGATCGAGAATCGTCTGTCCGCGGTTTTTGCTCGTCGCGAAGAGCTGGGCAAATTTCACGTCCTCTACCTCGACCGCGCGCCAAAAAAATTGCGCGCCATCCCGATGGCTCAAATAGACGCGCTGCGCGCCTTCCATTTCTTCCATGCGCGCGGCCTCTTCCTTGTTGCGCACGAACCAGCCGCAGCGAGCGCAAATGACGGAGAGCTTGCCCGACCTCACGTACATCTCGCCCATGAGCTCGCCGCAGCACTTGGTGAGCGAGTAAAAGTCGTGGGGATGCAGACCGTCGGCGGCCGTCAGCGGCTCGGTCCGCTTGTCCCAGCCTAGGCCGGCCACCACGCGAAGCGTGCTCGCATAGACGACCCGCTCGGCGCCGGCGGCCACGGCAGCTTCGAAGACGTTGTGGGTACCCACGATGTTGTTGGGCACCAGATCGGTCACGAAGTCGGCGGTGTCGGCGGTCGCCGCGAGGTGAACGACCACCTCGATGCCCTCCATGGCGCTCTTCAGAGTGGCCACGTCGCCGAGCTCGCCCACCACGTGCTCACCGGGGCGGCGAGCCGGCCCGCGGTCGTAACCGCGCACGGTGTGCCCGCGCGCCGCGAGTCCTTCGCTCACGGAGTAGCCAATCGCGCCCGACGCGCCGGTGACCAGGACGCACCGCGGCCGACGAGCGTGCCCAGGCTCTGGCGAGGGGAGGGTCATGCCTCGGCAGGCGCGGTCGCAAGCTTCGCGCCGAGCTCGCCGAGCTCGAAAAAATGCATTCGGTTGAGGTCGAAATGCATGGGACGCGTTTCGTTGGGAACGATGCCGCGATGCGCGTCAATGTGCGCAATGATGTGCGTATGATGGGCTGTCGAGATGTACACGTCCATCTTGTCGCCAAGGAACTCGATGACGCCGATCTTCATCTCGAGGATGTTGTCGGTCATGCCAGCGATTGCGTGCGGCCGATCGCTGATGGCCTGGGGCCTGATCCCCAGCACGACCTTGGACCCCACCTTGGCAGAGAGCGCTTCCTTGGCCCAATCGGGAACGACGATGCGTCCGGTGCCCTCGTCGAACCAGAGCTTTCCGCCGTCGCTGACGATGGTCCCTTCGAGAAAATTCATCGGCGGCGTGCCCACGAATCCGGCAACGAATCGATTCACGGGGCGGTGGTAGACCTCGAGCGGGGCTCCGCACTGCTGGATGACGCCGTCCTTCATCACCACCACGCGATCGCCGAGCGTCATCGCTTCTTCTTGGTCGTGCGTGACGTAGATGGTGGTGCTCTTGAGATCCATGTGGATGCGCTTGATCTCGGCGCGCATCTCGACGCGCAGCTTGGCGTCGAGGTTGCTGAGCGGCTCATCGAACAAAAAACACTTGGGATCGCGGACAATCGCGCGTCCGACCGCCACACGCTGGCGTTGCCCGCCGGACAGTGTCTTCGGCTTGCGATCGAGCATCTTCTCGATGCCCAAAATCTTGGCAGCCTTTTGCACCTTCTGGCTGATGACGTCCTTCGCCACCTTGCGCAGCTTGAGGCCGAAGGCCATGTTCTCGAACACGGTCATGTGCGGGTAAAGAGCGTAGTTCTGAAAGACCATCGCGATGTCGCGATCCTTGGGCGGCACGTCGTTGACCAGGCGCTCGCCGATGTGGATCGTGCCGCCGGTGATCTCTTCGAGCCCCGCCACACAGCGCAGGGTCGTGGATTTTCCGCAGCCCGAAGGCCCGACGAACACCACGAACTCCTTGTCAGCGATGTCGAGGTTGAACCCGTTGACGGCCTTGAAACCGTTGGGATACGTCTTGTCCACGTCCTTCAACATCACGCGTGCCATGCTGCTTGCTCGCTTTCCCGGGCCGCCCAAAAGCCTAGCTGGTCCGCTCACTTAGCGGCGCAGTCGCTATTTGTCAAGGCTCGTCGCGTCATGGTATCGCAAGACCCTGTTGTCGCGGAGGCCCACTTCCTCTACGTAAAGGCCGAGTCGAGCTTCTGCTTT
>JBBSDY010000196.1:0-6986 GCA_038240245.1 Polyangiales bacterium | reverse complement strand
TGGTGGTCTTCAGCCAGTGGCGGAGGATGTTGCGTCTCGCCGACTGGAGCGTGCGGGACATCCTTGGCGACGCAGGCGTTCGCTCCGTCTTCTTCACAGGAGCCGAAAGACCGTCACAGCGCACCAAGAGCATCGTCGATTTTCACGACGACCCGCGGGTTCGAGTGATGTTCCTGAGCGATGCCGGTGGCGTGGGGTTGAACCTCCAGCGCGCCGCAAGCGTGTGCGTCAATCTCGAGCTACCCTGGAACCCAGCCGTCCTTGAGCAGCGCATCGGTCGAATCTATCGCCTCGGCCAGAAGCTGCCGATCGACGTGTACAATCTCGTTTCCGAAGCCGGAATCGAATCTCGCATCGCAAGCCTGATTGGGGCCAAGCAAGCGTTGTTTTCCGGCTTGTTCGATGGCACGAACGACGAGATTCGATTCGATGCAGCGGCGTCATTTCTCACACGGGTCGAGCGTATCGTCGATCCTGGCTCGCTGCCCGAGGCGCCGCGCGGGAGGGCGGATAGTATCACCGATGCCCTGGACCCCGAGGACGGGGACGACGCGACACTGAGCGCGGACGCGCTCGGAGAGCCCGCGATCGCAGACGACCTGTCGACAACAGCGTTCTTCGCCGCCATTCGGGTCGAGCGTACGTCGGACGGCTCCGTGCGGATCGAAGCACCGCCGGAGGCCGCGGGAGCGCTCGTGGCGCTCTTCGACGGAATGGCGAAGCTGCTCTCGGCGGCAGTGCGTCAGTCGTGAAGGTCACCTGTTCGTTCTGGACCACGGCTATGGCAGCAAACCTAGCGCTGACCGAAGCTTGGAGAAATCGAACCTCTCCGCTTCGGGCACCCCCTGCTCTTGGTTCTCCATCTCGCGAAGCAATAGGTCGACCCGCTGGCGGCCCGACTTCGTTCGGATCGATTGACGAGCTGTTTTGCCGGCAAGGGCCGGGAGCGGCTCGTCGACCCATCCCGCGTAGTGCTGCTCTTTGAATTGCCGAATTGCATCGACGGCTTCCGGCGTGGACGCCGCAGGGGCGAATCGTCCCGGTCGTCTGTTGCCTTCCGAGACCGCCTTTGGGGGCCGCAGGCGAGGATCAATTTGCTCGTGCGAACGATGCCTCACCATCCCTTTGCATGTCGTCTCGATCTGTCGTCGCAGTTCGGCGGCCCTCTCGACCGAGTTGGTTTCCACGGTGAGAACCCGACCACCCAAGGTGGCTCTTGCAATCACGACCATTTGTTCTTTCGACCGCGACCCTTTGTGATGACGCGTGAACACGATCGTCGTCGCGTTCACGGACAGACCTTCGGCCTCGACGTTCGGCATTGACGCGAGCTGCTGCCAAACCCTGTCTCGCTTTCCCGGTTCAACGTGGAAGTGATCGATCGTCATGACGAGCAGATCGCCGTCCGTATTCCGAAGCTCGGGTGGAAGAGACCGCAGTACGTCGACCTCGGCAACCGAATCTTCCCACTTGTCGATGGCGTATGCTTCGGCGTGACGCAGTCGTTCGGGCGGGACCTTTCCCTTCAACCGAATTCTCCCTCTCATTTGCCTCTCGACGTTGGCGGCCGCCCTTGGCGGTAGCGGCCGCGGATGAGCCCCGCAAAGTAGCGACGCGCCTTGCCATTCGACGATTCGACCGAGAATGCAGTCTCGTCGTGCAATGTTTTTCGACCCTCGCACCTCGATCACGTGCCGCTCTTCGCCGGTCAGAAGATCCCGAAGGTGAAGGCTCCGTCCGGGTTCGAGGTCGTGCACCTCCCAAATGCTGATCCAAGCTCGGCGTTGGGCCTCGAGCCATGCTCGCTCTTCGGGCGTCAGCTGAGCGCCTCGCTCTTCGATGAACCAGGCGACCACAGGGCGCTCGCCAACCAAGAAGTGAAACACCGACCACGGGGCGAAGAGCTGAATCGCGCCCTCGGGATCCTCGAATGGGTCTGCAGCACGATGCCATTGTTCACCGAATCGCTCGGCCGCATAGCGCTGCATCGCCCAAACGAGCCGCTGATCGATCTCGTGCCAGCTATCGACGCTCGCCCCCGCGCGTCGCGCGCCCGCATCCTCATCGAGGTGGCACTTCTTGTACTTCTTTCCGCTACCGCAAGGACACGGATCGTTGCGCCCGACTTTGGAGGGGGCCGCCCGCGGACTTGGCGCCGGGCCCGGCTCGAAGGCATCCCAGGCTTCGTACGGATAGGTGAGCCTCACGGTGCGATCGTCGTCGTCCGAGAACGACTCGCTTACGGCGAAGTCGGGCAAATGGAACTCGTCGCCGTGGCGAATGTAGAGCGATGAGACGGCTTCCGCCGCCCGTGTCAGGAGCGCGACGTCCTGCTCACTCATGGGTCGAAGAACTCCGTCGCGCTCGCGATGCTCTGGCAGCGGAAATGCATTCGGACTCGACATCGGCCAGCCGTGCTTCGCGACCTCGCGCCTCATCGAAGGCGGAAGATCGGCGGCACGTTCAAAGCAAAGGGAGAGCACAGTGGTGCCGAGGTCGGGTCGCGAGCCCGGCCGGAGATCGCTCTCCGCACCATCGGAAAAAGCCTCCAACGCATCCAGCGACGGGAACACGGCCAAGCCGAGGCGTTCGCCGAGCATCCCCAAAACCGAGATGCATGCGCCTTCGACTCCCAGCGACGGCGCATCGAGACGAATCACCTGGTCGTCGCTCATGCGCTTCCATGGAGTCACTCGAAACAGCAGGGCGGCCGCCTGAAAGAGCCGCCCAATGGAATTCTCTGCGACGCGACCGCCCTCAAGATAGCTAGCCTTCGCGCCGCCGGCGGGCATGCTGCGCATCATGTCGTCGACCAGCGCGTCGAGCTCGGGCGTCGGTCCGACCACGACTTCAGCAGCGGGCCCGAGCACGGTCTGAACCTCGCGCGCGAGATTCTCGTCGGAGACGCGAACCCGACTCGGTCGACGAGCGGGGCCGAGCCTCGGGCGTTCCATGGCCGTCCGAAGGGAGTCCCCAAAGGTCGGCGTCATCTTTCGGGGGTCGACCACTTCCGATCCCACGACGATGTCGTCAGGAAGAGCGAGCCACAGGATGAGATCAGGCCGATAGGGCTGATTCTCGGCCACGTAGGCGGGAAGCTGCATCCGCCCCCCGACCCATTCGTCGCGCGATCGGGCAGGACCAGCTCGTCGTTCCTTTGGCTTTGGTCGGCTGTTCGAATGCCGCTGCATCTCACCCCTTTGCCGAGACCTTGGCTCCGCGTCAAGACCTCTGACTCGTGCGGTGCAAAGGAGCGCAGCGAGGCTCAATTCTTGTCTTGCAGCTTTCGATCGTCTGCGCCGCGAGGATTTTTACCGGCCCGGTTGGGGAAGCAACGTTCACTGCACTTCCTGATAGAGCCGGCGCAGCTCTTCGCGACCACGTTCCGTGTCGGCCGAGAGCCGGGCTTCGAGATCGAAGACCAGGCTGAGCATCTCGTCGGAAGAGGGAAGGGGGCACGGGTTCGCCCGTTTCTCGTTCGGAATCGCGCACCGCCCTTGCCGCCTCGCGTGCTGCAATCTCAAGGGGGAACCGATGATGATCGCGCCTCCGAACGAACCGCCTGCCAATGACGCGGCAACCCTGCCCCGGCAAGCTGACCCTTGTGCGGCCGCGCTTTCATTGGAGCGCGCAAATGTTGGGAAGAGGGCGCCACCATCAAGTGCTGAGTCACGATACCTGCAGCATTCAACCTGGATGTCGGGCCAAAGCAGCTCGCACCTGCGGCTCCGGCGCTTCCATTGAGCGGAACATAGCACGATCGTTGTCGGAAGGCTTCCGTCCGTCCGGGCAACCTCGACAAACAGCGGTCAGCCGGGCACCGGCGGGCCACTTTGGGGCCGCTGACGATGGGATCGATCCCGCAAAACGCGATCGTACCTTGTCGATCGCTGATCCATGAATGCCAGACAGATCGGATCGTCTTACGGTAGCTCTAAGACGCATTAGGATGGGGGGAACGATGCAGGGGACCAATCGAACCATGTTTGCGCCGCGGCGACCCGTCTTCGGTGTGGGGCTCGGAGCTCTGGCGATCGCTGCGGTGGGGTCATGGGCCGAGGCTGACGTGCCGCCCGCTTCGTCGAGTGTAAGCGCGGCGGGTGCCGGACGCGTCATAGGGACTGTCGTCGACGGCGAAGGATGGCCGCTGCCCGGTCAGCTCGTGGCGCTCGGCGCAGAAACCACGACGACCGATCGCGACGGGCGGTTCACTCTGCACGCAGGCGCGCCTTCCTACGATCTCACGATCGCGACCCCCGATAGGATCTCAATCAGCATCTACCGCGGAGTGAACCGGCGCGACCCGCTGCTCGTTCACGCTCTTGCGCCCGCCGAGGATCACTCGGCACCGACCTCCGAGCGAAGTGCTTCGCATGCCGCGCAGATCGTGGGCAAGCTCACCGGCGGAGGCCCGTATCCTCTCTCCGAGTCCGCCGCGGTCCACTTCGCTTCGCAGCGCGCCAGCGGCCACCAGATCCTCGGTGGACCCAATGGTACCGGCGCCGGACCCGGATATGGCCCCTTGAAGGTATAGTGGGAAGGCCCCGATACGATCGATGGCGAAGTGATCACGCTGCAGAGCGCGCGTCCCACCGGCAGCGCGGCAGCCGACGGCGGCTCGGGACTGGGTTCGTGGTTTGCGCACCGTTCCGTGACCCTTCGCGAGGGGCAAACCGCGACCGTCGATCTCGTCCTTGCCAAAGTGCCGACGCTGCACCAACCCGCCGGTCAGGTCGTGTTCGAGAGCAAGCCCTTTTCGACTTCGCTCCACGAGCACTACCGAATGGGAAAATTCGGATGGGCGAGCTGGGCGGGCGGTCCGTATGGCCCGGGGCGCGAGTACGAGGTGGCCGACCTGCGCTCGTTCGGATTGACGCTCTGCGTGGAGGCGTTTGAGTCGCGGGGCTTTTACACCAAGGCCATGCAGTGTGGTGCGCCCGTCGACAAGCCCACGCTGTTGAATCTCCGTTCACCCCCCGATTTCTCCACGCCAGCGAGGGGAACGCCGGCGAGGTTTGGAATGGCGTTCGCCTGGTCGGCCGTCCCCAACGCCGCTTACCAGCTCGTCCTTTCCGTGAGCCATCCGGCTGCGGCGACGCCCGTCATTCGAATCTACACCACGGGCACTACGGGCAAGTGGCCCGACCTCCACGCAATGGGCATCGCGTTTCCGACGGCCTTGATCGTGTACGAGGCGACGATCGCTGCGATCGGCCCGTACGCGACAATGGACGACCTCGTCGGTCCAGAGGGGCGAGGCGCCATATTGCCGAAAGAGCGGTGGAGCGCGACATCCAACCCGCTCGATGTGCCGGTCATCCCGCCGCTTGGCAAGGGAGAAGCGTCTTGCAAGTGGGACGAAACCATCATTTGCGGCAATGTCGCGGGCAACGTCGAGCAGAGCCAGGAGTGGTACCAACTCTCGGCGATGAACAACAAGATTCGCTACTATCCGCAATTCGCCAACGCTATTGCCATTCATTGCGTTCGAGACTGCAAGGGCGCGCGCGCCTTTTCGAAGGCATACCAGCAGTACGCCGCCGCGCATCCGGGCTTCGACGCGGACGAGCCGCTCGACCGTGGGCCGCCACCGCCACCGCCACCGCTTCGCCCTCCGACGAACGTGCCGTAGTATGCCCTGGCAAGCGTCCCCTCGTGGTTGAGTGGAGCTGGGGTCATTCTAGGGGCTGCCACTGAAGTTGCCGCCCGAACCGCAAACGGCTCACGCCACGTCGACCGCAAGCTCGATTTCGTGGGATGGTCCCACGCGGCAAATGGTTCACCACGGGACGACGCCGGCGTCGTCGAAAAAGCCGCCGGTGGGGCCGTCGGCCGAGAGCGTTGCGAGGTGGACCGCGATCGCCGCCCCCTGCATGGTCGTGCGATGGCCCTTGTGCCCGTTCAGATCCGTCGCAACGTACCCCGGGCAGGCAGAGTTGACCTTGATCGACGTCCCACGGAGCTCGTTCGCGAGCCGAATCGTGAACGCATTGAGCGCGGCTTTCGAGCTCGCATACGGGAAGAACGCCCCCTGCTGAGCTACCATCGTCGTCGGGTCGGACGCGAGACCGTGCGATCCGAGCGAGCTCGACATGTTGACGACGCGTCCTGCTGCCGCCTTGCGAAGCAGGGGGAGCATCGCATTCGTGACCGCGACGACGCCGAAGACGTTCGTGGCATAGATCGCCCGCATGACCTCGACGGACGCGGCACTGGGCGGGTCGGCGGCTCGGGCGATGCCGGCGTTGTTGACGAGAACGTCGAGGCGCCCGTGCTCGCGTTCGATCGCTTTCGCCGCGCCGGTGATGCTCACTTCACGCGTGACGTCGAGAAGAACGAGATGCGCGTTGGCCCCGCCCTCACGAAGCGCGGCGACAGCAGCCCCACCGCGTTCTTCGTCCCGGCTGCCCACGAGCACGCTCATCCCGCGTGTTGCGAGCTGCCTGGCGATCTCACGTCCGATTCCTTTGTTGGCCCCCGTGACGAGCGCGACCTGCTTGTCGTTCATGCGGCAACGATGCGTTCGCGCGGGCGAAGGGACTTGGGCGGACTTGGCGCAATGAATTGCCAAGATCGCACAAGCCAGCGGGGCCCCGCCGGCGTATCCTTTGGGGGTGATCGCCACGCAAGGCGCCAAGGAAAAGTTCACCGGCGTGGTCGGGCGTGGGGTACGGTTCGTGCGCGTATCGCGGACGACGAGCCTGTATCGCGCGATGAAGCCGTATCACGCGGCGAGCCTCAACTACGCGGGCCGTTGTGAGTGGTGGGTCGACGGTCAGACGGGACGCGCGACGCCCGGCAGCATGCAGCTCAAGGAACCTGGGCAGATCCACCGCGATCTCCGACGCGACACGCCGTGCTCGTTCCAGGTGCTCATGTTCGACGCGGAGCTCCTCGAGGCGGCCCGCGAGGCACTCGGGATCAGCCACCACGCGCGGCTCACGAAAGTGCAAGTGACGTCACGCGACGCGCGTGGCGTCGGGCTC
>JBBSDY010000195.1:0-6988 GCA_038240245.1 Polyangiales bacterium | reverse complement strand
TCGGGCATTGTATCGCGGCGCGTCGCATGTCTCGGCGCGGCAACGATGCTCCTCATGCTCGCGTACGTTCCGTTCTATTTCGACGGAGACTACCCCGGCGGCGGCGCGCGCTTTTTTGCCGATGCATTGCCGCTCGAGCACATACTCATCGCCCTGGCGGTGGCACAGCTTGCCGATCGATTTTCGTCGGCACCGGACCTGGCCTTCGGTCGTGGGGCGGCGCAGATCTGCGCGATCGCGCTCGCTGGATTCGGCGTGCACGCTTCGTTCGAGCACCTGCAGCTTCGCGATCGCGAAGGAGGCCGCCCGTTCTTCGAGCCCGCCGTCCTGGCAAGGGCCAAGGTCGATCATGGCCTTCTCTTCACGGGAACCGATCACGCCTTCAACCTGGCCTACGATCCCAACGCGCGCGATGCCGCTCACGCGATCGTCGTCGCCCGCGAGTATGGCGACGATCGCGATCGACAGATCTGGGAGAAGCTGGGCCGTCCGGCGAGCTACCGCTACCTTTTCGACGGGCGCGACGCCACCAGCGCAGCGATCGTTCCTTGGGCCGCGCCGCTCTCTCCGCGACCTTTCCGCCTCGAGGCCGAGGCCGAGTGGCCACCGTTGCAACAGTCGGGCGGTTACTTCGAGCCGGTCTTCGCCGAGGGAACCTGTGCATGGGGAGGACGGCTGCTTGCGGTACGCACGACGAAGACCGATCCGTTTTGGGGCACCATCTCGTTTCCTGTGCCCTTCGAAGGTCGGTTCAGAATCGCCATCCACATCGCATCTCGTGGGGACGTAAAAGCGCGCATTGCGCTCAAGCGCCGCGCCGAGGATCCCCCTGTCGTCACCTGGACGTTCAGCTCGACGAAAAAGGAATTCGAGTGCTCTACCCTTGCGGAAGAAGAGGCTTTTTTGACCGTTCGGGGCCTCCTCGAAGTGACGGCTCAGGGGGGCAGCGATCTGGCCATCGACGCCGTGGCCCTCGAGCCAAGTCCGACTGCCGAGGCGGTCAGGTAGCAGCCGATTCGGCGCCCAAGGGAAAAGGCGTTGACATTCCTAGGCTTGCGGTGAGAGCTTAGCCAAATTGTGAGAGGTCTGCCTGGGAGGATGGCATGACGAAGAGCGAACTTATCGATGCCATCGCTGCACGAGGAGACTTGACGAAGGCTCGCGCAGAGCTCGTCGTCAATTGCCTCTTCGACGCCATGACCGAAGCGCTGCAGCGTGGTGAAGGTATTGAGATTCGAGGATTCGGCAGCTTCACCGTGCGGCCCTACAAGCCGTACAGCGGGCGAAATCCTCGCACGGGCCAGCCAGTTCCGGTGCCCGCCAAGCGCTTGCCTTTCTTCAAGGTCGGCAAGGAGCTGAAGGAAATCGTCAACGCCAGCCGCCATCTCGCCATCACCGGTGGCGACGACTCGGACGATTGACCCGAGCTCGGTCTTTGTCGACGACCGCACCGGGGCTTTGTCGAAGCGCATCGGTGGCGAAGTCAAGAGCCATCCATCTGCGGCGTTTAGGCTTACACTACGCGACATTAGAGGCGTTCGAAGCGATTGATCGACCCCCATGGGTCGCGTTAAAACGTGGGGCTCCGATCCCGCGAGGGGTCGAGCGAGCGCCCCCGAGGCGCGGCAGCGCACGACCGCAGCGAGGAGAGATCCGGATGGAAACCCAGGTCCAGCAAAGTGCCGAAGCATCGTTCGAGGTGGGGGACATGGCGGTTCATCCAGCCCACGGCGTGGGCGAAGTGACGGGAATCGAGAAGCGGGACCTCGGCGGCTCGATGAATCTTTTTTACGTCATGAAGATTATCGATTCGGGCCTCAAGGTGATGATTCCGACGAGCTCCATCGCCCAGGTCGGATTACGCCGCGTCATGAGCAAAAAAGAGGCGGACAAGGTCCTGCGCATCCTGCGCGCCCCCGAGGTTGCCGTGGATCTGCAGCCCTGGAACCGCCGCTTTCGCGCGTACACCGAGATGCTAAAGAGCGGATCGCCCTACGAGATCGCCAAGGTCTTGCGCGACATGTATCGGCTGAAGTTCGACAAGGATCTATCGTTCGGAGAACGACGGCTTCTCGACCAGGCCAAGAGCCTGTTGGTGAAAGAGCTCGCCCTGGCCAAGCAAATGCCGCCGGGAGCGATGGAAGGCGAGATTACGCAGATCTTCACGGCCTGAGGGCGCCGCACCTCATGTCCGACTTTCGCAGAACTCTCCCGATTCCACCTCCGGGGCGGACGGTGGGTGAGGCCATCGAGGAGAGCGTCCGCCAATCGCGAAAGTCATCCACCCCCGGTCCCGTGCGGCGAAAGTCGCTCCCTCCGGGACGCGCGACGCCGGGACTATCGTCGTCGCCGCGCGATCTTCGCCGCTCGAGGCCCGGCAAGAAGACGCCCCCGACGGCACGACCCGAGCACGAGGCCCGAGCCGTGGCCCTCGATGGCGCGACTTCGTGGACCCTCAAGGCTCGCGCTCTGTCGAGCGCGCTCGAAGAAGCCCTGCGTTCGGGCCATGCGTCGACAAGGACGCAAGGTTGCGTCGATCGCGCCTATGCGGCGTGGAGCCTCGACAGCGTGTCCGCGCCGACCATTGCGCGCGTGGCTCACCTCGCACGCCGCGCGCACGAGGCCATCAGGAGCACGTCGAGGGCGTCGCTCGAGGCCGCCTATACCGACGGCGCTCGCGTTCTGCACATGGGCCTGCCTTCGGCGATCCGTCGTCGCATCCCGCTCGAGGTAGCCGTCGATCTGGTGCGCAACATGCGCCGCGAAGCCGATAGCTGGATAGCGGTTGTCGAAACCACCATGCGCCTCGTGGGTGGACCGACGCCGCCCGTACCCGTTCGGCCGAGGCCATCCGCCAAGCGCTCGAAGAGCATCCGCCCGAAAGCGCACGCGACGAAGGGTAGTCGCCAGATTGTGCGCAACTGACCGCGGGGGTGGCCGATGGGAATGGCAGGTCAGCAAGTCCTGGCCTCTCAACCGGAGGAAAACGAACATGGATCTATCCATTCAGGGGGGCATGTCTCCCGAAGACATCATCAGCTTCATTCAACAGCACACCGAGGAATACTCGGCGCTGATCAAGACCGAGATGCAGACGGCGGAGCGGCGGACCGAGCTCATGCGGGACTTGGCCGAGCTGGCCTCGACACTCGAACGGTCCAAAGGAACGGGTGACGACAACACGACCGACAGCAACATGACGAAGTACGGCAAAGCCAATGTTGCCCTCGAGGCCTTTCACCAGAAATACCCAGACCTGCCCATCGACCTGAAAGTTGTGACAGCCAACACCGGCGCGGCAGCAACGAATCACTCGATCGACTATTCGACGCCCGAGCATAAGTTGTCGGACGGCGTCAGCATCGATTCCATGAACGGTGATCTCACCAAGGCGATCTCCACTCTGACCAACTGCAAGGACCAGATCGCGGGCGACGACAAGCTCGGGATGATGACCCTCCAGGAAGACGCCAGTCGGATGAAAGATCTCTACGAGCTCGGCTCCAACTTGCTTGCGAAGGGCGACCAGGTCGCCAACGCGCTCATCAACAACATCAAGGGCTGACCATGAACACAATGCCCTGCCTGTCGACCGGATCCATCGCGACGCAGCTACTGGTGCTCGAAGAGGAACAGCGTGCTTCTGACTTGCACGCCAACAAGGATGAGGCCGCCATCGACACCAATGAAATCCAGCGCCAACACGTCGCACAACAGCGCGCCGAAGACGAGGCCCGCCAAAAAGCGGAGAGCGCTTCGACCTGGGGCACGGTGCTCGATGTAGCGAAGGACGTAGCTGCCGTCGGCGCGGTGGCAGCTGCGGCCTTCACGGGCGGATCGACCCTGATCGTGGCCGCTGCCATCATCGGCGGCGCTGGTACCGTCGGCGCGGATGTCGCCAAGCGGACGGGCGTCATCAACGAAAAGACCGCGATGTGGATCGAGCTCGGCTCCGCCGTGGTGTCCGGCGGCGCCGGCGCAGTGGCGCTACTCGGAGGAGGCGCTTCAGCCGCGATATCGGAAACGGCCGCGGTGGGCAAAGCCGCGGCTGGAAGCACGGCCGCGGTCGCAACTGCCACCGAGGGTGTGGCCACCTACGGCAAGAACCACGCGCTCGCCAGCGAAACGTCCTTGCAAGCCGACGCGGCGCAAGCCGACAACAACGCCGGAGAGGCATCCGAGCGCTTCGGTGACGCGGTGCGGGCGATGGAGCATAGCAATGCGAGCTTCAATCAGGCCTCCGCCGTGGCTTCCCAGCTCGAGGCCGCAGACAGCGAGCTTTCGACCAGCCTCATCAACACCATCAGAGGATGAAATCATGAACACCCCGACCATTGCACCCAGCATCCACGGCATGAGCTTCGAAACCGATCTCGCCATGCTCGAGATTCAAAATGAGCAGGTCACCTACCAGGCCGACAGCGGCCTCCTCGAAGCGGCGCGAGCCGCGAAGCGCGAGCACGAACGCGAGCAAGTCGACGAGCTGCGCGACAAGGCGAGCAACCTTCTGGCGAGCGGAATCACCCAGGGCCTGCTGCTCGTCGGATCGGGCGCAGCCCAGGGTTTGGGCGCCGCCAGCCAGTATGGCGCCGATATGGATCGAGCGAAGACAGCCGAGCAAGCCGGCGCCACGTGTAAGGAAACCCCTGTGCTCACCGCCACGGGCGCGGCAGCTCAACGAGGCGCCAACTCGTATGGCGCCGCGTCGAAGGGACTCGATGGGCTAGCAAAAGGCGCCGATCTGGCGTTCAACGCTGTCGCAGCCAACAACGATGCCGATGCTGCCGACGCCAGCCACGAGGCGGAAGATGCCAAATGGCGCGCGGACGATGCCGCTACGGCACGTCAGCGGGACCAATCTCTGCTCGACCAAAATCTTTCTGTCGTCCACGACATGCTTCGTTCGGACGAGGAGACCATGAGAAACCTCCTTCGGCCGGCCTGATCTGGCAGAGAGATCTACCGCAGTCGCTCTAAGGATCTCCTGATGGTGGCCGTACAGGTGCCTTGGGCCCCTTGAAAGCATCTCGTCCGCTCTTGCTCGTTGGCGTCTCCGATCCCCAGGTCGTCGATAACTATGGCCTTTCGGCCAAGGCGGCTGGGGCCGAGATGCACGCGGTCACCAGCACCGAAGAGGCGCAGGCCTGGCTCGAGACCAACGATCCGCTGGCCATTGCCATCGACATGATGTCCGACGGGGCCGAAACGAGCTGCCTCGGGGTTCGCGGCATCGCGCGCCTGGCCAATGTGCCGGTCATCGGGCTTGCGCCCGAGCTCCACGATCTGGCGTTCCCGGAGATGTATGGGTGGGGAGGCGACGACGTCGCCCGGTTGGGTGTGCCTGCCGACTTGATCCCACGGTTGCGCGGGCTCACCGTGTCCACCGCGTCGCTTCACCCCCCGCCGTCGAAGGGCGGCGCGGTCGTCGCCGATGCCGATCGCCGGCGCCGCGTGCTCTTCGCGCGCGTTCTGCGCACCGCGGGCTACGACGTTCGGTTCGCGCTCGACGCCAACGAGGCCGTGCGAGCAAGTCGCGACGAAAGCGCCAAGCTCATCATCGCCGACGCCGACATCGGTCCCGAGGGCGGCGTCGCAGTCGCCAAACGCCTTCGCGACGAGGGCGTTGTGATTCCCATCGTAATCCCCTCGGCGCCCAAAAAGATGGGACAGCTTCGCCTCGACATCGAGGGATTGCCCAAAGTCGCCGTCACCGATGGCTTTGCTCCTCCGGAGAACCTCTTGTTCGTCGCCAACGAGCTCGGGCGAAGCGGCGCGACCGATGGACGGTCGAGCGCGCGCCTGCTCTACGGCACAGTGGTCGGCTTTCGGCATGCCGGCCGCGATGAGGACGCCTTCGGGTGTACCTACAACATCAGCGCCGGCGGTCTCTACGTGCGCACGCTCGCGCCGCTCGATGGCGGCGAGGACGTGTGGATCGAGCTGCGACCGCCTCGGTCGGATCGCCGCGTCAGGCTCGAAGGCAAGGTCGTATGGCGCCGGCGCTTCGGACCGATTGAATCGGCCACCGTTCCCCCCGGGTTCGGCATCCAGATCTCCGACGGTGCGCAGGGTGATCTGGCCCGGTACGAAGCCGGTTACCGCGCCTTCGCCGCCGACACCGTCGGCGTATAGACCGTCCCTCGCGCCGGCTGGCTAGGCGCGACGCCTCAAGAGCGCTAACAAGGCGGTATGAAGATCTACACGCGTACCGGTGACGACGGGACGACCGGGCTCTTCGGGGGCGGACGTCGGTCGAAGGCCGATCTTCGCGTGGAGGCCTACGGCACCATCGACGAAGCCAACGCCACGATCGGCGTGGCCCGCGCAACTGGACTCCCGTCGGATCTCGAAGCGGTGCTGCAAGACGTGCAGAGCGATCTGTTCACGCTGGGTGCGGAGCTCGGGTGTGAGCCCGGCGCGGAATCGAAGCTCAAGATGGCGCTGATCGACGCCGCCGATGCGCAACGTCTCGAACGAGCGATTGATGCGGCTGACGATGGGCTCGCGCCACTCAAGTCGTTCGTCCTGCCCGGAGGATCCGCGGGAGCCTCGGCGCTCCACGTGGCCCGATGCGTGACACGTCGGGCGGAGCGGCTGGTCATTGCGCTCGACGCCGAAAGCAAGGTGCGCAAGGACGTCATCGTCTACCTGAATCGACTCTCGGATTTGCTTTTCGCCTTCGCCCGGCGCGCGAATCACATGGCCAGCGTCCCCGACGTACCGTGGCATCCGCGCCATCAAGCGGCCTCGGGCATCTCGGGGAACATGCGCTCGCGAACGGCCTCGGCGAGAATCCGCCGGCCGCGGTGAAGGCGTGACATCACCGTGCCCAGTGGCACGCCGATGATTTCCGCGGCGTCGCGGTACGACAGATCGGCCACGTCGACCAGCTCGACCGCTTGACGGAAGCTCGCGGGCAGTGCGTCGAGCGCTCGCTTGATCGACGGAGAGAGGCTCGGGCTGCCCGGGTGGGCTTCGGGCAGCGTCC
>JBBSDY010000194.1:0-6999 GCA_038240245.1 Polyangiales bacterium | reverse complement strand
GGTCGCGCCGCCGGCGCCTGCGCTCGAGCCGCCGCCCCGTGCCGAGAAGTCCGGAGTCAGCCCCATTCCTGGAAGAGGGCCGCTCAGGCAGGCCGAGTTCGAGGACGTGAAAGCGCTGCTGTCCGATCCCGAGGTCGTGCCGCATACCTGGCCGGGGCCGGCTGGCTCACCGAATACACGACCGGGTGTGGCGCCGCCCGCCAACTTGCCCCGAATTCTTCCGCCGCCTTCGCCGCCACCGCCTCATGCCGAGAAAAATGGGGGCGTGTCCGATCCGGCCGGTGCGCGTTTCGCGCCCGTCCCCGAGCCCGTCGAAGCTCCCCCGGCGCGGCCCGCTGCCCTTCCCATGCTGGCCCCGCCGGTGCTCCCTCCACCGGAGGCACGTCATGCCCCCGAGGTGCGGCAACAGGCCGAGGCGCGTCATCCGCCCGAAGTGCGTCATCCGGCCGAAGCGCGCCGTCCGCCCGAAGCGCGTCATCCGCCCGAAGCGCGCCATCCGTCCGAAGGTCGGCATCCGGTCAGCCCCAACTCCGACGAGTCGAATCAGCTCTTTGCTCGCTGGGAGCGCGAAGGTCTCGAGGCAACCGACGAGCCATTCGAAGGCGACGATGAAGGGCTGAGTGTGATCGCCCGCACGCCCGAGCAAGAAGCTCGCAGGCTCAAGCTCATCCGGTTCGTGGCGGGGCTGGTCGGTTTCTTGGGAGTCATCGCTGGCTTTTTGCTCGTCAAGTCACGGCTCGACAAGCCTTCTGCGGTCGGTCCAGGCTCGAGCGCGACGTCGGTTCCGAGCGTCGCTCCGGTGCTCACCGCGAGGGCAGCGCCCAGCGGTTCGGCCGAGGCGCAGCCTCCGGGCACGGCGTTCGTGCTTCCGGTCGCACCGACGCCGCCCGTGCCGCGCCGCCTGCCGGTGATCGATCTCGAAATCCCGCCGTCGTCCGATCCTGCCGTCGATCAAGCATGGGACACTGCAGCGCAGGCCATCTCGGCGGGTGACTTCAAGGCTGCTGACAAAGCCATCGCCGATCTCGGCAAGCAATCCGATCCTCTGACCAAAGAGACCGCGCGACTGGCGCGCGCCCTGTGGTGGATCAACAACGGAAAGAGCTCGGACGTGCAACCGGTAATCGCTGATCTCGCCGCGAATGCAACCACCGCGTCCGTCCGCAAGCGAGCTCGCCAGCTCTTGCAGCAGTGACTATTTCGCGCGCACGCGGGGATCGAGCAGTGTGTACGAGATGTCGACGAGCACGTTGCTGAGCACGATGGCCGTCGATGCGAAGATCACGGTGCCCAGGATGATCGGTGCGTCGCGATTGAAAACCGAGTCGACGGAAAGCTGACCTAGCCCGGGCCAGCGAAAGAGCTTTTCGGTCACGATCGCGCCGCCCACCAGCCCACCGAAGTCGAGACCGACCACCGTGATGAGCGGAAGCAAGGCGTTGCGAAGCGCGTGGCGAACGATCACCCCGAGCGGCGGGACCCCCTTGGCGTGTGCCGTGCGCACGAAGTCTTGCTTTAGCAGATCGATCATGTCGTCACGCACGAGCCTGGTGTAGTACGCAGCACCGGTGAGAGCGAGCGTGAGCGCGGGGAGCAGCACCCGCGTCGCGTGCTCGGCGAAGCTCGTCCCGTATCCGTCGAGCTCGAGCCAGCGCAACCGATAGGCGAACACGTACTGCAGCAAGATGCCGGCCAGGAACGTGGGCGCGCTGATGCCGACCAGCGTCAGCGACACGGTGAAATAGTCCCAGAGGGTGTTGCGCCGAACGGCTGCCCATACGCCAGCACAGACGCCGATGGTCACCTCGAAGAACAGGGCAACGATCGCCAGAAAAAAGGTGCGCGGAAATCGCTCGACGATGACGTCGATGACCGGTCGTCTCATCTGGTAGCTGATGCCGAGGTCGAAGTGCACCGGCCCCACCTTGGCGCAGCTCGAGTGGTCGTTTCCCTGGCTGCTGCTCGACCGAAAGTGCACGAGCCGCCCCATGAAGATTCGGTATTGCGCCCAGATGGGACGATCGAGACCGAGCTGGCTTTTGATCCGCGCCACGTCCGCCGGGCGAGCCTGCGGACCGGCGATGGCGCGGGCGGCGTCCGCGGGAAGACTTTGGTTGATGAAAAACGTCAGCGAGACGACGGCCCAGATGGTGAAGACCGACCAGGCGAGGCGAGATGAGATGCGGCGCAGCAAGGCTACCTCTTTCCCCACGGGCGAATGAGGGCCAGCATGCCTTCGCTTCGACGACCGAAAAAGGACGAGCGCGGTCGCTCCTTCGAGTCGAGCCAGACTTCGCGAACGTCGACGACGTGGGCCTTGTCCACGACGTAGCCGTGGACATAAGGCTGCACCAGCTCGAACGATCGCTGGTCCATGCCGATGGCCCAGGGCGCCTGGTCACGCACGATCTCTTCGCAACGCCGGTACATGGCCGAGCGCGCGCCGACGTCGATCTCGTTGTGCGCCTTCTTGAGCAGCGCGTCGAGCTCGAGGTTGGAGAAGAAGGCGGCGTTTTGGCTCTCCTCGTCCTGGATGTTGTCGCTCGAGAGAATCGGCTCGAAAAAATCGCTGGGGTCGGGAAAGTCCATCGACCAGCCGCCATACCCGAGCTGCACCGTCTTGCGCTGCTCGGTCTGGGCGAGAAAGCTGGGCCAGCTAAGCTGCTTGATCTCGATGCGAATGCCGATCTTGCTGAGCTGCTGCTGGAGCAGCGGAGCGACGATCTCGGTGGCTGCGCCATCGGGCCCCACGTAGCGAACCGGCAGCGGATAGCCGCCGGTTCTGGTGACCGGGTCGAATGCGAGCCCGGCATTTTTCATGTGCTCGAGCGCTGCGGCGACGTCGTGCTTCTGGCCCTGGAAGCTAGGATCGTGTCCGGGGACGGCGGGCGGCACCATTTGGCTCGTGGCGATGAACTGCTCGGGGCGCGTCGACGCAATCTGCTCCCAATCGACGGCTGCCGCGAAGGCTCGCCTGACCTCGACGTTGTCGAACGGCTCCATCTCGTTGTTCAGAAAAACGCCCTGCACGGCCTTGGCTGGCTCCCACTGACCAAACGGTTTCCACCTGGGATCGGCCCGGTAGGAGACCAAATCGGGAATGGTGAGCTCGCTGATGTGATCGAGCTCGCCACGCTCGAACTTGAATCTCTGGCTTAGCGCCGGCATGAGCAGAAACCAGCGAATCTTGTCGAGGTAAGGCTGACCCGGACGAAAGTATCCCTCGTGGCGAACGAGCGTGACCTCGCGCGCCGATTGCCAGTCGAGCAGCCGAAACGGTCCCGCGCCGCACGCCTTGTTGCCCCATTCGCGCGCATATTTGCGGCCCGCGCTCTTGCAGAGAGGGGCCAGAAACGGCAGGGTAGCAGCCGGCAAAAACGTGGCGTCGGGCGCGGCAAGATCGATGTGCAGCGCGTACCGACCATCGACGACCACGCCGGCCAGGTGGGGTGCGAAAACCACCTTTCCCGCGGCGTCCTTCTTGCCGTCGTGAAATTCGGTGTAGCCGGCGATGCCCGCATAGAACGACGGAGCAGGGCAGGGCGTTTCGGGATCGAGGGTGCGCTCGATCGAGCGTTGCACATCGTCGGCAGTGAGCTCCGTGCCGTCGTGGAAGAGGATGCCCTCGTGGAGCTTGAATGAATAGCGCTTGCCGTCGGGCGAGACCTCGAAGCGCTCGGCGAGCATGGGGACGATGTTCCCCTCGTGATCGTAATCGACGAGCTTGGCGTACAAGAGCTGCTCGAACGACTGGGCGATCGTGTCGAAGGCGAGGGCCGGATCGAGGTTACGCAGATCGGAAAACGTTCCGAGCTGCATCGTTCCGCCGCGCTCGGGCGCAATCTCGCGCCGCGCGCCAATGGGCCCGGCGATGCCCTCGCAGCCAAGCGAGATCGTGCAAGCGAGGGCCAGAAGGTACGGTCTGGTCATCATGGCTCCTTGGGATCGAGGGCATCACGCATGCCCTCGCCGAGCAGGTTGAAGCCCAGCACCGCCAGAAGAATGGCCGCCCCGGGGGCAACCAGGAGCCATGGCGCGGCCATGTATCCGGACTGCCCCTCGAGCAGCATGCGTCCCCAGGTCGCGGTGGGGGGCGCCACGCCCAGGTTCAAATAGCTAAGGACGCTCTCGGCCAGAATCATCTGCGCGATCGAGATGGTGCCTACGATGATCAAGATCCCCGCGACGTTGGGCAAGATGTGGCGCACCAGGATGACCCAGGTTCGTTGCCCGAGCGCGCGCGAGGCGAGGATGTAATCGAGATCGCGGATCTGAATCGTCTTGGCGCGAACGACGCGGGCGGTGCCGAGCCAGCCGGTGAGGCCGAGGACGAGCAAGATCGTCCCCACGGTCGTGCGGTCGAGCGCGGCGCCAATGGCCATGACCAGCAGCAAAAAGGGGAAGCTCAGACCGATGTCGACGAAACGCATCAGCAGATCGTCGAGCGTGATGCGTAGGGGACCGAGCGCCCACGCTCTTCCCTCGGAGTAGCCGGCGACGATGCCGACCAGGGCACCGATGACGAGCGAGATCGCGCTTGCCGCAAAGCCGATTTCCAGGGAAAGCCGCGCTCCGTGCGCGAGCCGAGCGAGCTCGTCGCGGTACAGGCCGTCCGTCCCGAGCAGGTGGTAGGCGCTCGGCGGCATGGGCATGGCGAGAGGGCTTTGCCCGTGCACGAAATCGCTGGTCAGTGGATCTTGGCCGAAGACGAGCGGTGCCAACAGGGCGAACACCACGAGAAAGACGACGATGCCGGCCCCGATCAAGGCGCCACGGTTCTTTCGAAAGCGGTGGAGCGCCCGAGGGTCCATCGGTCAGTTCTTTCGCAGAAACCGGCTGATGCTGTGGACGAACTCTTGGGGCCGCTCTTCGTTGGGCGAATGTCCGGCGTCGAGGACATCGAGCCTGGCACCGGCGATCTCGCGCGCCAGCCGTTGACCGAACGACGCAGGAAACAAGCGGTCGCGGCGCCCCCAGACGACGAGCGTGGGAGCCGTGATGCGGGTGATTCGCGCGACGATGGGTCGCGTGTCGCGGATCGAATGGAGAACGGCGTGGGCGCTTTCACGCGCGGCGGGGGTGTTGAACTGGTCGTAATAGCGATCGATGCGCTCGATGGGCAGTGAAAAACCCGGCGAAAAGACGTTGTCCCGAAAGTGCCGTCGAAAGGTGCCCCGCCCGTAGAGCTGCTTGAAAAGAACCCCCCCCACCAGAGGCAGCAAGGGAAGGCGTGAGCGAAAGTCGAGTCGGAACGGGTAGCTCATGGCGTTGACGAGAACGAGCCGCTCGACCAGCTCGGGGTGCTCGGCCGCGAGCGTGATAGCCGCGGCGCCTCCCAGCGAATGGCCGACCACCGCCACGCGGCCGAGCTCGAGCCCGGCGATCATGTCGACCATGGCCTCGGCGAATGACTCGATGCCGTAGGCGTAGCGGGCGGGGGAGGGCTTCTCGCTCTCGCCAAAGCCGGGCAGGTCGGGGGCGAACACGCGAAAGTGGGCCGCCAGCGGCGCCAAAACACTCTCGAATTCGAGATGACTCACCAGAATGTCGTGGATCAAAATGAGCGGGGGGCCGGAGCCCGCCTCGACCACGCGCATGCGCACGCCGTGCGCCGTCACATCTCGAGTGAGCCGCTCGATCATGTGCGCCGCACGATAGCGAAAGCTGCCTTCAAATCCACTGGGCAGGTCAGACACCACCGGTAGACCTGATTTCTGCTGGACCCACAAGATGTTGGCCGCAGGCGCGCATTGGCGTTAGACACCGCTTGCTGCGCTTCCTGGGTGTGTCCATGTGGGTGAAGATCTTCATGCGGTGATCCCGATCAACCGATGGAGATCACATATCATTGTTTTGGTATGACAAATAATGTCATGGCAACTCTCGTAAGTGCGCGACATGGAATCGCTCGTTTCCATGCGCAAATAATATTCCGAGTAAACATTGACTGTATTCTATTGAGTGGAATAGGGTCCCTGACTGCACGGACGATCGAACGGTGAGAATGTCCTCCCGTCGCGATTCGGAGATTCGTGCGTCGAGGGCGATCCGTGGTGGAGCGGCTGGATGAAGTGACGTTGTCTCGGCTCGAACGCGAGCACGAAGCGGGCTTGAGCTCGGTCGAGATCCTCGCCGTTCTCGAGCAGCACGGAGTGAAGTTCAGCGAAGCGACGCTACGCAAATACGTTCAGCTCGGTCTCTTGCCGCGCAGCGTGCGGGTGGGACGAAAAGGAAAGCACCAGGGGTCGCAGGGCATGTACCCGGTGACGGTTCTTCGGCAGATCCTCCGCATCAGGGAGATGATGGCCGACGATCTGACCATCGAGCAGATTCAACGAGAGTTTCTCTTCGTACGGGGCGACATCGAAGAGCTCGAGCGCGTGCTCGGGCACATCTTCGAGCACCTCGAGCACACCGCCAAGGATCGCGCCAAGGACGGCGCGGGCGGACGGTTGGTGACTGGCGACATCGCCGGCGCCAGAAGCCTCGCCCGAGAGCTGGTGCAGAGGCTCGAATCGATCGAAGCACGTTTGACCGCGCGGGCCGAGCTGGCCCGGTCAGCGGCAGGTTGAAAGCTTTTCACGTACCGAATGCGTAGGCGAGAGAGGGAATAGCGCATGGACATCAAGAACAGGCTCGACGAAGAGAGTGACCCCGACATGGACGAGGATGTCGGTACCGACGAAGAGGTCGAGCTGCAAACGGAAGGTCAGCTGGCTCTCGCGCCGGCCCCCACGGGTGACGAAGAGGCGCCGGTCACGCGCGAGCAACGGCGATCGCGGCGCAAGCGCGAGATCCGGGCGCGGACGATCAGCGTCAAGAGGATGACCAAGCGCGAGCTGGAGATCGGACGACTGCTCTACCCCGAGCACGACTACGAGAAACCCAGGGCGCGTTCGGAATGCATCGACGGCGCGCGGCCTTGTCCCTTCGTCTCGTGCAAGCACCACCTCTATCTCGACGTGTCCGCTCGAACAGGGGCGATCAAGCTCAACTTTC
>JBBSDY010000193.1:0-7017 GCA_038240245.1 Polyangiales bacterium | reverse complement strand
TCAAGGGGGCTCTCGGCGAACCGGGCGAAACGTCATGAAATCACTCGAGCCAAGGACCCAGGGCCTCTTGCGCGCCACCCGCCGCGCCGATGAGCCGACCGATGAGCAGCTTCATCGCGTTCGCCACTCGCTGGCGGCCAAGATCGCGGTGGGCGGCGCAGCCGCTGCCGGGCTTCAAGCCGTATCCAGCTCGGCGACCGGAGCGGCGAGCTCGGGGCTCGTCACCAAGCTTCTGTTGCTACCGACGGCGATCAAGATCTCGCTGTCGGTGGCCGTGCTCGGGCTCGGGGCGCTCGGTGGCTTGAAGGTTGCGGCGTCGATGCACGATGGTCGGGTCCCCACGCAATTCGTGGCTACCGCGGAGCTCGCTGATCCCGCGATAGCGACCGGCGCCCAGCCCGCGGCACCGACCCCCGATCCCGCCCCGGACTCGAATCCTTCCGACGATCGACACGAACTCGCGGCAGCTCCTGCAGTCCGTGTCGTGCCGCATCCTGCGCGCCAGGCGGCGGTCTCCGGGCCCGAGCTTCAAGAAGAGGCGAAACTCCTTGTGGATGTGCAGGGTGCGCTGGGAGCGGGCCAGGGATCGAAGGCGCTCGAGAAGCTCAACGACTACGATCAAAGGTTCCCCGGTGGCGTCCTGCGCGCCGAGGCCGACGCCGCCCGGGTTTTCGCACTTTGCCAAAGTGGTCGACGGGCGGATGCGCAGGCGGCAGCTCGTCGGTTCTTGCGACGATACCCATCGTCCCCCTCCGCGTCGCGTGTGCAGCAGGCCTGCGCTGCCGAAGAGGCCGCCACCAAGACAACCCGGTAGCGATTTGTCGAGCCCAGCCTGGCAGCGGTTCTCGTTTCTCTTGGCGCCGTTCGCGTGTGCCTGTCAGCTCGGCACGTCCGATATTCACATCGGGTTTCACGTTTCGAGCACAGCCTCGTCCGTCGACGCGGCGAGCGGCGTTGCGGACGACGCTCACGAAGCGAGCCCGGTGGGTGACTGCACGCTCCTCGGTCCCCAGGGCCCGGTGGGCTATGCCGTCGGCGACGTGGGCCGACTCGACGGCGTCCACATCTTGACCGCGAAGCACAGCGGTAAGTGCGCCGAAGCCCGGGGTTGCGACTCGGACCAGGCGGAGGCCGAGCAATCCACGTGCGATGTGAGCCGGTGTCAGATGTGGCAATCGCTCGAGGTCGCCGACGGCTGGTTTGCGATCAACAACACCAAGACGGGCGGCTGCCTCGACGTGGGAAACGGAAGCATGATCGACGGGGGAACCATCCAGGCGTGGGCGTGCCACGCTCGCGCCAATCAACAATGGCGAGCGGTGTGCGCGGGCGACGACTCGTGGAGGATCATCAACCGCAACAGCACGCTGCTCTTGCGCGTCGTGGGCAGCAATGACGGAGACATTGCCCAGCAGTGGTCGGACGTCGGATCGGACTCGGAGCGCTGGACGATCACGTCGCAGCCCGACGCCTACGCCCCGCTCCTGGCAACGGCCGAAGAATCCGGACAGATGTGGAGTCGCACCCTGCAGGCGCCCGCCGCAGGTTGGCAGGATCCGGCATTCGACGACGGAGCGTGGGTGCAAAGCCTCGCGCCATTTGGGACCCGCCACGAATATCCGTGGGCGCCGCGAACGGACTGGAGCACGACGGACATCTGGCTCCGGCGAGAGCTCACCCTGGCGGCGGTGCCCGCTTCGCTCGACGTGCGGATCTTTCACAACGGGCCGGCGGAAGTTTACGTCAATGGAAACATCGCCTACGAGGGCGCCTCGTCGGTGGGATACCGCGTTGCGCCGGCCAACGAAGCGGCGACAGCGTCACTGGTGGTGGGCACGAACACGGTGGCCGTGCATTGCCGGCAGAACGCGGATCAGTCGTACGGTCCCTTCATCGACGTGGGGCTGGGTCGTTTCGTCTGGCGCTGATCCGAGCTACGCTCCCGGCCAATCCTCGTCAGAGGGGATCCCACGAACGGTGAGCAGGGCAAGTGGAATATTGGAAAGTCACGGATTCACCGCTGGGCATCGTGATCACGTGCCGTGGACACGACAGGCTGCAGACCGTCATGGCGGCGGTCAGCGCCTTTCACACGCTGGTCGCGAGTCGTCAGGGTCCCTTTCAGATCATCGCCGATCTGCAAGGGATGACGGGCTACGAGACCGAGTCGCGAAAAGCGTGGCAAGAGGCCTTTGGCAAGCACCGCTCGCGCATTGACGCCCTCGTCCTGGTGGGCGCTCGCTCCGCGCTCATCCGAATGGGAGCCGCAACCGTCGGCGCCCTGGCGGGGATCCCGGTGAAGTTCGTCTCGTCGTGGGACGACGTGACCACCTAGCCCCGCTGCGTCAGCTCGCGTTGGGTTCTATCGACTATCGCCGGGCGACACCCACTGCGATCACGGCCCGGCTAGCGACGGAGGCCGAGCTGTTGCGATGGCGAAGGTCGACGGCCATCGTCGCGGGGGAGCCAGCGACGGCATCGCGGGTGCCGCCTGGCCCCCTGGCACGGCGGTCGCGCCACCAAGCGATCGCCAGGTCCCTGTCGTAGCGAGAGGCATCATCGCAGGCGAGCAGCGCGGTGAGCAACAGCGACGCCGACGCGGGTCGTGCCGTGCGATCCTTGGCGAGGCAGGCTAGAACGAGCGATTCGAGATCGGAGGGCAGGGGCCTGTCGAGCCAGGACGAGGGAGGCGCGGCCTGTTCGAACAGGTGTCGGCTCAAAAGCTCGACCACGGTTTGGCCCTCGAACACGTTGCGTCCTGCGAGCAGAAAATAGGCGACCGCGCCGAGCGCGTAGATGTCCGTGCGCCCGTCCACCGTTTCGGGTGCGGTGATGGCCTCGGGCGAGAGGTACATCGGTGTGCCCGTGATCGTTCCGGTGCGCGAGTCGCCGTCGCTTCGCTCGAGCGTCTTCACCAGCCCGAAATCGACGACCTTGACGACGTCGGGCTCGTCGACGCGTTCGGTGAGCATGATGTTGGCTGGTTTGATGTCGCGGTGGATCAAGCCGAGGGCGTGCGCTTCGCCGAGTGCCCCGCACACCTGCGCCAGGATATGGATGACCCGCGCGGGTGCGAGAGGGCCGCTCTCGGCCACGAGCCTCTCGAGGTCCAGGCCATTCAGGTATTCCATGACGTAGTAGAACGTTCCATCTGCCGTCCGGCCATAGTCGAAGATGGAGACGGTGTTGGGGTGGGCAAGCTGGCTGGTTAGCTGCACCTCACTCTCGAAACGCGCCTGATCCCTCTCGCTCGCCCGATCTTTCGACAAGATCTTGATGGCGGCGGGGCGTCGCAGCATCGAGTGCGTGGCTCGATGCACCACACCCATGCCGCCTTCGCCAATCTTTTCGTCGAGCGTGTATTGGCCAAGCTTGCCAAGCTTGCCGATCTGCACGCGAAGTCCGTAGAGCTGACGCGAGCTAGTCGCGGCGGCAAAGACGGCAAAGACGCACCACAACGCTGCGAACATGACCAGGATGTGGTTGCTCTCGGGCGACGGGTCGGCGGTGCTCGGCTCGCTGCGCAGGACGAAATAGACGGCGACGCAGGCCGCGGCAGGAGCGCTGATCCACAGCGTCCTGTGAAACGAGCTCGGCACGATAATCGAGCGCCATACCAGGGTGTAGGTCATTCCGAGCAGCACCGAAAAGGTGACCGCGAGGCTCGACGCGGCGCTCAGCCCGAGCACCGCATAGAGGACACACGTCGTGATGGTCAGCGTCGCGTCGACGAGCTCGAGCATGCCGGTGCCCATGGCTTTTCCGCGGCATCGAAACCAAACCGCCAGCGACGGCGCGAGGGTAAACAGGTGAATGACCTGGTGCATTAGGTTGCCAGCCGCGCCATGGGTCGCGACGTGAGTCACGGTCGATGCGCCTGCCATCACGGCTGCCAGCACGAAAACGGCCCGCGCGAACCGGCCCACCCGATCCTGAAAATCGCGCGCTCCCTCGCCGGTGTCGAGCGGCGCCGGGCTAAACGAGGGACTCATGCGCGCTCACCCGGTCGACAGGGTGGTGCTCACTTTTTCGGTGCGACCTTCACGAACTTGAGCGTCATGCGATCGCTTTCGCCGATGGCCGCATATTTCGCGTGGTCCTTGTCGCCGAGCCGGTAGGTGGGCGGCAGCGTCCAGACGCCTTCGGGGTGATCCTTGGTGTCCTTCTTGTTGGCGTTGACCTCGGATTTGCCCGCCAGCTTGAAGCCCGCGGCCTCGATCTTCTCGATGACCCACTTCTCGGGAAGGTAGCCCTTTTTCGCGCTCTCTTCGGGTACTGCGTCGGGCTTGGCGCGGTGCTCCTCGATGCCGAGCACGCCGTTCGGCTTGAGCGCCTTGTAGAAGGTGGCGAGCCAGGCATCGAGTTGCTTGTTGTTCACCATGCCGTGGAGGCCACGGCCAACGAAGACGAGATCGACGTCACCGTCTCGCCCGAGACTCGGCGACGCGTCGTCGATGGTGATGGTTTCGACCTTGCCGTATGCCTCCGGCAGCCGTTCGAGAAACCATTTCGTTCGCTGCGCATACAACGTCGGGCGCACGTCGGGCGAGCCGTTCGGATCGCCACTGGTGACCAGGAGCTTGCCCTTCTTTGCCAGGGCGGGCGCGAGCAGCTCGGTGTACCAGCCCTCGCCCGGGCCGACCTCGACGACGGTCATCGTCGGTTTGAACCCGAACAAATCGAGCGTCTCGGGGGCGTGGCGGTACTTGTCGCGATCGGCGTTGCCTGGCTTGCGGTGCTTGCCTGCGATCGCAGCCTGAATGGCCGCGCGACCCGAGGGGTAAGCCTTTTCGGCGAGGGCCTTGGCCCCGGCGTGAATCTCCGGGGTCAGGCGCGCGATCTCGGCCTTGTTGTCGCCTTCGATCTTCACGCGGTCTTGCTGAAGCGTGGCGAGATCCTGCGCTTTCTTCTTTTCTTCGGCGGTTGGCTCGGCCGGCTTGGGCGGCTCGGGGGCCGGCGTCGCCGTGGCGGGCATCGGCGGTGGCGGCGGCGCGGGCGCAGGCGCGGGAGGCGGCGCGACCGGCTCGGGCGGGCTCGCGCATGCGCTGGCGAGGAGGAGGACGAGCGTCGCTGCGAGATGGCTGTGTTTCATCTGCTGGGGCGTACCCCACATAGAAGGGCGGAGCAATGGGCTGGCGGCGCGGAGGGGATGCTCGTGTCGAGGTGTCACGGGTAGGGACGGGCTTCTGCGAGCTGCCGCGCAAAAACCTCGGGGTCGTGGGTGGGGAGCTTGCAGGTCCCTCGCTCGCAAACGTACGCGGTCGCGCGGCCGCCTTGCAGGGTCTTGCCCGCCGCCCACGGCACTTGCTGGCCGAGCTCGCCGGCGAAATCGGCCTCGGTCGCGACGGCGATGACCGAGTTGGGAGCGAAAGCGCGCGCGAGCACGTCGAGCAAGGGGCGCGCGGCGGTCACCAGCGCACCGTGGCCGTCGGGAACGACGACGACAACCTCTTTGACGGCGTCGCTGGCCCAGTCGATGGCGAGCCATGCCTCGTCGAGCGCAAGTGGCCGGCTGGTCAGCGTACGTGCGAGCGATCGGAGCGTGGTTTCGGCACGCTCGCGGTAGCGGTCGTCGCCGGTGATCTCGTGGAGGCGCAGCCACGTCCGTCCGGCGACCGAGCCCACGCTGGGGATGGGACCGTCGTAGTCCGGCTTCTCGCGGACGAGCAGCGATTCGTGACTGTCGGCGGTCGAGAAGTATCCCCCGTTCGTCGAGTCTCGAAACGAGCGCTCCACCTCTTCCATGAGAGCCCTTGCATCGCCGAGCCACGCCGGATCCGAGGTCAGCTCGAAGACGTCGAGCAGGGCCGCGGCCAGAAGGACGTAGTCGTCGGCGAATCCAGATCCGCGTGCCTGACCGTGTGTGACGAGATGAGGCAGCGGTCTGTGCGCTCTTGGCTCGGCGACGAGCGCCAGCGCCGCGTGAAGCGCGGCGTCCGCATAGCGAGGCTCACCCAGCACCATCGCCGCGCGCGCGAACGCCGTGACCGCGAGACCGTTCCAGCCAATGATCACTTTCTCGTCTCGATCGGGCGGGGCCCGCTGCGCGCGCGTCTCGAGCAGGTCGTGCTTCATACGCACAATCCGATCCGCGAGCTGGCCGGACGAGAAGCCGAATCCGGGAGCCGCCGCCGCTAGGGTGCGGGGCATGGTCAGCACCCTTCGACCATCGACGACGGCGGCGTCGGTGAATCCGAACCAGCTTGCGGCAACGTCGGCGTCGTCGTTGCCGAGCGCCCGACGCAGCTCATCCAGTGTCCAGGTGAAGAAAAGACCCTCTTCGCGCCGGCCATTCGGTGCCGGACTGTCTGCGTCGGTTGCTCCGTAGAACGTCCCATCGGGCGCGCTCATGTCACGGAGCAAGTAGTCGAGCGTTTCGCGGGCGGTGGCGAAGAGCTCGGCCATGCCGGTGCTTTGGCCCGCTTCGAGGTACAAGGTGGCGAGCTGCGCGTTGTCGTACAGCATCTTTTCGAAATGCGGCACGAGCCAGCGGGCATCTGTCGAATAGCGGTGAAAGCCACCGCCGATCTGATCGTAGATGCCACCCGCTCGCATGTGCGTCAGCGTCTCCACCGTCATCCGTTTTGCGTCGGCATCTTTCCCTCGACGCGCCCAGCGCAGAAGGACGCGCGCGGGAAAGGACGATGGAAACTTGGGTGCGCCGCGCAGTCCGCCGAAGTCCGCGTCGAACCGCGTCCGAACCTGCGCGGCGAGAGAGCCGATGAGCTTTGGGCTTGGAAACTCGCCCGCCGGCTCCGGGGCGCTCGCCTCGCGTAGCTGACTCGCAAACCGCTGCGCATCGGTTGCAACGTCGATGGGGTTTTGATGAAACCGCTCCGACTGCTCGCGCAAGAGGTCGAGCAAGCCCTGCCGCGCGCCATGCGCGCCGGCTCGCGGCGGAAAGTAGGTGCCGCCAAAGAACGGCTCGCGACTCGGCGTCAGCCAGACACTCATCGGCCATCCACCGCTGCCCGTCAGGCCCTGAACGAAGCCCATGTAGACCGAATCGACGTCGGG
>JBBSDY010000192.1:0-7019 GCA_038240245.1 Polyangiales bacterium | reverse complement strand
GTGCCGATGGGCTACCCGACCCACCAGGAAGAGGTGGCGATGTTGGTCACCCACAACGTCGAGGCTCCACAGGCCCGGGCCCAGCTACAGACGTCCGACCTTTTGCGCTTGCAGTCGATCACGGCGAGAATCCACCTCGATCACGATCTCTACGACTACGCGGTGGCGCTCGCGGCGTACACCCGCACGCATGCGCGCGTCACGCTGGGCGCTTCGCCGCGTGCCACGCTCAGCTTGATCCAGGCCGCCAAGGGCGCGGCCGTGCTCGCAGGACGTCCCTTCGTCACCCCCGACGACATCCGCGAGCTCGCTCCCTCGGTCTTCGCACATCGACTGGTCATGGCGCCCGAAGTCGAGGGCGAGCCGAACGCCCGCCATGCACTGATCAGCGAAGCGGTGGCGCGCGTCGGCTACCGCCGCGCCGTTCGTCCCGTCTGACCGAAAGCGGGGTTCGTGCAGCTCTTTCCGACCCGATCCACCGTGCACGTCGCGCTGGCCGCCCTGGCGACGGTCACGGCGGGCGTGGTGCTACGCCTTCCCGCTGCGCTCGCCTGGGGAGGCGCGATGATCGCCGGGCTCGCCATCACCCGTGCCTCGAACAAGCTGTCGGTGCTGCGCCTGCGGGCCGCCGGTCTCGAGATGATCTGGCGCGTGCCCCAGAAGGTGCGGCGCGTGGCTCGAACCGCGGAGCTCGACGTTGAGGTCGAGCTCTGCAACCGCGACGTCCGTCCCGTGCGCTTCGCCTCGCTTCGGGCGGTGGCATCGCGCGAGCTCGAGATCGACGTCGAGCCCAGCGAAGGGAGCATCGCCGCGGGAGCTTCTTCGAGGATGCGGCTGCATCTGCGAGCGCCGCGTGTGGGGCGGTACTGCATCCACGGCCTGGCGCTCGAGGTGCTGGGGCCGCCCGGGCTCTTCGAGGTTCCTCTCGCATTCGCCAGTCCCATGGGCGTCGAGGTGGTTCCGCGATCGGCGGGGGTCTTCGTGTCTTCGGCGCGCGGAGGGCGCTCGCGCCTGGCCGCCGAGACCGGCGCGGCCGAACGACGTCCCGGCGCGGGGACGGAGCTCTACCAGTTGCGTGAGCACGTGAGCGGCGACCCCTTCAAGCGCATCGCCTGGAAGGCCTCGGCGCGCCGCGGGCGTCTCATGGTTCGCGAGTTCGAGCGCGAGGATCGCGACGTGGTGTGGCTGGTTCTCGATACCCCTGTGGAGCTGTGGGCCGGACCACCGGGCACCGCCGCGCTCGATCGGGGCGTGGACGAAATCGCCGCCATCGCCGAGCGGCATCTTTCGCGAGGCGATCGCGTCGGCCTTGCTGTCGCCGGGGCGTCGACTCGAACCTGGCTTTCGCCCGATCGCGGCGCGGCGCATGGAATGCAGATCCTGCGGCGGCTCATCGACACCGCATCGATTCTCGACGCCGATCGCAGCGACTACGATGAGAACGACGTTGCGCGCCGCGTGCTCGATCATTTGCGTTTCCTCGATTCGGCCAGCGTGGCAGCGATGCGCGTCGATCAGCTCGAGTCGTTGCAAAGCTACGCCGAGATGCAACGTGCGCGCGCGCCCTTCGATGTCGCGGCGCCGTGGGCCACCACGCCGCGCGAGCAGTCCCTGCGCCGCTACCTCGCCTGCTATGGAATCTCCTCGCCGCCACGGCTCGAACGCGATCGCGCGCGCGCCACGGGCCTTCTGATCCAGGCGATCGAGCGCGCCGTGACCGAGAAACCTCGACCCAGCCTGGTGTACGTGTGGTCGACCCCTCCCGACTCCCCTTCCCCGCTCCTCGGCCAGGCCGTGAAAAAGCTGTTGCGCCGCGGCATGACCGTGCGCTGGGTCTCGCTGCATGGCGACGAGCCGGCAACCGATCCCGCGCGCACGGGCGACGCGGTTGACGGCCTCGATGAGGCCTCGCGAGCCGTCATCGACGCCGTGGCACTCCGGGCCCGTATCTCGCGCGAGCGGGGCGAGCGGCAGCTCACGTCGATGGGCATTCGCATCGCGCGCCCGGGCTCTGGCAAGCGAGCATGACGTCCCCCGCCGTCGAGGCTTTCCGCGCACGAGGGCTCTCGCCCAAGAAGAGCTTCGGCCAGAATTTTCTCGTCGACACCAATGTATCGATGCGCATCGCCGATCTCGCCGCCAGCGGTGGAGGGGGAACGGTGGTGGAGATCGGCGCGGGACTGGGAGCCCTGACCGAGCCGCTGCTTGCGCGCGCGGCCAGGGTGCTGGCCATCGAGCGCGATCGCGATCTCTGTCCCATCTTGCGCGAGGCCTTCGCAGACGCCATCGCCCAGGGCAAGCTCGAGATCATCGAAGCGGATGCCAAGAGCGCGGATCTCGGTGCCCTGCTAGCGTCGGGGGCCCGCCCGCGATGCCTGGCCGGGAACCTTCCTTACCAGCTCACCGGGCCGCTCCTCGAGATCGCGACGTCGCTCGCCGGTGCAATCGACCGGGCGGTGTTCATGGTCCAAAGCGAGGTGGCCGATCGCCTCGTGGCGGCGCCTGCGTCCGAGGCCTATGGCGCGCTCACCGTGTTCGCGAGCGCCGCGTTCGAGATCACGCGCGCCCTGAAGGTGAGTCGCGGCGCCTTCCATCCCCGTCCCGGCGTCGATTCCGCAGTGGTCGTGCTCACGCCGCGCCATCCACCGCGCGCCGAGGAGACCGCAGCGTTTCGCGCCGCCGTTCGTGCAGCCTTCAGCCAGCGCCGAAAAACACTGCGCAATGCGTGGAGCAAGCTCGGGTCGTCGGATCAGGTTGCCTCGCGTGCAGCGGCGGCGGGCATCGATCTGGGCCGACGCGGCGAGACACTGAGCGTCGAAGAGTTTGCGCGATTTGCCAGCGCATCCTGATATCCAGCAGAACGGCCCTAGTGCGTCACCGGAGGCCGGCCCGCGACCTTGGCTTCGCGGTCGTTCTCGGGCTCGGGCATGTTCACTTGATCTTCTTCGGGGGGAGCCGGGGGGCCAAACATCTCGAACGGGCGCTGCGTGGCGGGGGTGGGATCGCCGTAGAGCTCGAGCTGGGTCGCGGCCCAGATCTCGCGCGAGACCAGAGCCTGCCATTCGGGCGAACCGGGCACGTCGGTGTAGTTGTCGAGCAGGGTGTCGACGTCTTTGAGCTCCAGGCGAACGCGCACCGGATCGATGTCTTCTTTTTGAGCGACCTTGTCGGTGAGGAGCAGCGCGCGATCGTCTTTTACCTCGACGAAGCCGTCGGCCACCGCAAGCTTCTTCTCTTCGCCGCCGCGATGGTAGGTGACGATCCCGGTACGCAACGCGGCGAGCAACGGAAGGTGCCCGGGGAGCACACCGAACTCACCGCTCACGCTGGGCGCGGTGACGTCGTCGACCTCTTCCCGCAGAGCGAGACCCTGGGGGGTTACGATCTCGAGGGTAACCTTGCCGTCGGCCATCAGCTGGCGGCCTTCATCTGCTCGGCGGCAGCCTTGACCTCGTCGATGTTGCCGCGCAGATAAAATGCCTGCTCGGGAACGTCGTCGAGCTTGCCGTCGATGATCTCTTCGAACCCGGCAATGGTGTCCTTGAGAGCGACGAGCTCGCCGGGCTTGCCGGTGAATTGCGAGGCGACGAAGAACGGCTGCGACAAGAAACGCTGGATCTTGCGAGCCCGCGTGACCGTCAGCTTGTCGTCCTCGGAGAGCTCGTCCATGCCGAGAATGGCGATGATGTCCTGCAGATCGCGGTATTTCTGCAGCGTCGCCTGCACGCGGCGGGCGACGCCGTAGTGGTGATCGCCCACGATGGAAGGATCGAGCATCGTCGAGGTCGAGTCGAGAGGATCGACGGCCGGGTAGATGCCCATCTCGGAGATGGCGCGCGAGAGCACCGTCGTGGCGTCGAGGTGCGCGAAAGCCGTGGCCGGCGCGGGATCGGTGAGGTCGTCGGCCGGCACGTAGATGGCCTGCACGCTGGTGATCGAGCCCTTGGTCGTCGAGGTGATGCGCTCTTGCAGGGCGCCCATCTCGGTGGCGAGCGTGGGCTGGTAACCCACGGCGCTGGGGATGCGTCCCAGCAACGCGGACACCTCGGAGCCCGCCTGGGTGAAACGAAAGATGTTGTCGATGAAGAGAAGGACGTCTTGGCCCTCGGCGTCGCGGAAGTACTCGGCGACGGTGAGCGCCGACAGACCGACGCGGGCGCGGGCTCCGGGTGGCTCGTTCATCTGGCCGAACACGAGCGCCGTCTTCGAAAGAACGGCGGCGCCGGTGTCGAGCTTGGCCTCGGCCATCTCGACGAAGAGATCGTTGCCTTCGCGGGTGCGCTCGCCGACGCCGGCGAACACCGACACGCCGCCGTGCGCCTTGGCCACGTTGTTGATGAGCTCTTGAATGAAGACCGTCTTGCCCACGCCGGCGCCGCCGAAGAGGCCGATTTTACCGCCGCGACGGTAGGGCGCGAGCAGATCGATGACCTTGATACCGGTCTCGAAGATCTCGACCTTGGTGCTCTGCTCGGTGAACTTGGGCGGATCGCGATGAATGGGAAGAAACTGCGTGGCCTTGATGGGACCCGCCTCGTCGACCGGCCGGCCCACGACATTGGCGATGCGGCCGAGCATGGCGTTTCCGACCGGCATCATGATGGGGCTGCCGGTATCGGTGACCTCCATGCCGCGCACCAGACCGTCGGTGGAGTCCATGGCGACCGCGCGAACCATCGATTCGCCGAGGTGCTGGGCCACCTCGAGCACGAGGTTGTTTTTCTCGTTGCCGAGGCTGGGATTGGTGACGTAAAGCGCGTTCAAAATCCTGGGCAGGTGGCCAGGCGGAAAGTCGACGTCCACCACCGGGCCGATGACCTGCGTGACCTTGCCGTGAACGCGGGCAGGTGCGGTGGACGTCGGGGGGCGGGTGGATGAGAGGGTCGGCTGGGTCATCGTCGTGGGCGCTCCATACGCAAGATCGGCTACTTGAGCCGCGCGCGCGAACTACCATATAGGGGCGGCGAGGACAACCTGCCAGCTGTCATGTCGCAAGCATCGGTCAGAAGCCCTTGTGGTTCACACGATCGCTCGCGCCCGATGGCCTCTCAACGCCGTCGCCGGTGGCCGGCGCCATCGATGGGCGCTCGCTCGGCGTGGTCGTGAATCTTTCGGGCCGCGGCCTGAAGAAGGGCCGCCACGCCCGTTTGCACCGCCGCTTCGAATTCGTTGCGCGCCTGCGCCGCATGAGCGACGTGGGGCGGTGCATGTCCGCCGAACACCTGAGCGATCCGCTGATGCCGCGCTTGCCGCGACGCGCGCCGATCGAGCTTCGCGGCGCGCCGCAGCTCGTGGCGTCTGCGGCTCTCGAGGCTGGCACGGGGTGAGAAGACGGCGCGCAACTGAAAGGCAAGCCCCACGCCCCACCCAACCAGCACCCAGTAGAACCACGTTCCGTGGCTGAACTGCCGGTCGATGACATAGAGCAGGGTGTTGACCAAGATGTAGACGAGCAGCGAGGACACGAAGCGATTGAGAAGACGCCCTCTTTCTTCGCCGAGCTCACGCGCCTCGCTTTGCCGAGCCAACTCGCTGGCTCGCGCCTCGGTCACGTCGGCGGTGGCTGCCTCGAGCGCACCGCGATCGATGCCCACCTCGGCCGCCATCTCGACGAGCTCGTCATGGGTGAGGCCCTGCTCCTTGAGGCTCTGCTGTTTGAGGGCCCGCTTGAGAATCTCGGCGGCCTCTTCCGCGGTGTAGGTGGGGCGAGACGGATCGGGCATGCGACGACATTCTGACCACGAATCGGTCGTGCGCCAAGGGGACCCGAACCGAGCCGAAGGAGCGCAAAATCAGGCATTCCCGGCACGACTTCACCAATTTGTCACATGAGGGTGGCAGGCTAGGTGGCTACTGTCATGAAAAGGCTTCTGCTCTTCGCGTGCACCTGGCTGTTTCTGCTCGTGCTGATGGGCTGCCCGGACAAGACCCAGCCCGCCGACGGAGCGGGGCCATCCGCAAGCTCCGCCGACAAGACGACCCTGTCGCCGGTCGCGAGCGCCGGCCCTACCGTCGGTGACCCATCCTCGGCCCTACCCGTCACGCTGACCATCGTCTACGGAAGCGAGAAGAAAACGTGGCTCGAGGAGCAGGCACAAAGGTTCGTAAGCACCCATCCCACGACCACCTCGGGCAAGGCGATCAAGATCGATGCCCGGGCCATGGGATCGGGCGAGGCGCTGCAGGCGATTTTGAGCGGCGAGGTGAAGGCGCACGTTTTCAGCCCCGCCTCGAGCGCCTACGTGGCGCTCCTCAATCGAGCCTGGTTGACCCAGCCGGGCCACACGAGCCCGCTGTCCCCCACCGGCGAGTCGGTGGTGCTGTCACCGCTTGTCATCGCCACCTGGAAGCCCATGGCCGAGGCGCTGGGGTGGCCCAAAAAGGCGCTCGGCTGGAAAGACCTCATCGCCGTCAGCAAGAATCCCAAGGGCTGGGCAGCGCACGGGCACCCCGAATGGGGCCCCTTCAAGCTCGGGCACACCAACCCCGAGCTGTCCAACTCGGGGCTGCTCTCGGTCGTCGCCGAGGCCTATGCCGGCGCCAAGAAGACTCGCGGGCTTGCGGCGAGCGATCTGTCGACCAAGGCGCTGCGCGATTTCGTGGCCGGCATCGAGAAAACGATCGTTCACTACGGCAAATCGACGGGGTTCTTCGCCGACAAGATGCTCGAGCGAGGGCCCACGTACCTTTCGGCAGCCGTCCTCTACGAAAATCTCGTCATCGAGTCGTACGGCAAGAAAAACGATGCGCCGTTTCCCGTGGTGGCCATTTATCCGGTCGAGGGCACCTTCTGGTCCGACCATCCCTACGCGGTGCTCGATGCCCCCTGGGTCGGGTCCGACGAGCGTGACGTTGCGCAGAAATTCCTTGCCTTCCTGAAAGCCAAGCCCCAGCAGGAGCGCGCCCTCGCCCTCGGCTTTCGACCGGCGGACACGACGATCCCCATGGATTCGCCCATCGATGCCGCGCACGGCGTGGATCCGAAGCAGCCACAAACGTTGCTCGAGGTGCCCGACGTC
>JBBSDY010000191.1:0-7034 GCA_038240245.1 Polyangiales bacterium | reverse complement strand
TGTGGGCAGACCGACGGTCCTCGCCGTCGACAGCGGTGACGCTGTCTTTGAGGGGCATGAGCCTGAGGGGCGCCGGCAGCAGGAAATTGGGCATGACGATCTGCCCGCTGTGGTGGTGCACGCTCATCAGCGCCGCGTGCCGCCTGCGCATCTGATCTGACAAGACCGATTCAGCCATCGAGGATCTTCAAACCGGCATGGGTTGGCATCATTGGGTTCGTGAAAAGACGGCGACTGTCGCTGCAGCTTCTTCCCTTGCTGCAGACCGCAAGATCGCGCGGATGATGCATGAGGTCTCGTTCGCTGTCTAGGTCAAAGAACAACTTCCCCCCAGCCGTTAAGAACATCGCAACCGCGGCCCTCTTTCTACACGTGAATGGACGCTCGCATGCCTTGTTTCGTCGCTGATCCGCGAGCACGCAAAACGTCCGATCGATTGGACACCTTATCGCCTGGATGTCCACTGCTTTGGACACACGGGCCGCAGCCGCGACACCAGGTCAGCGTACCAGGGGGGCGAGCTCATCGATGGGCTGACCTGCGCCGGCCGAGCGATCGGCGGGCAGATGCATGAGCGCGCGGATGCTGGGCGCAATGTCGGCCAAACGGTGCGTGGCGCACGACATCGCCCTGCGCCTTACGACGCCTCCCCCCGCGGCCACGAGCCAAACTCGACTTGACTCGGGCGCGCTTCGCCCATGGTTTTTGAAGTCCAAGGACCGACCATGGTCGGCCGTGATGATGAGCGTGGTCCGGTAGCCGCGATTGCCCATCTGCTCGAGGGTGGACACGAGCTCGCCGACGATGCTGTCCGCATAGCGCAAGGCCCCAAGGTAGCCACGGTAGTCGTTGGCGTGGGCTAGCTCGTCGGTGTCACCCAGTCCGAGGAAGAGAAACCGCGGGTGCTGCGTAGCCAGGTAGTGCAGGGCAATCGGCGCGGTGTAGCGATCGGGTCGGAAGTCTTCTCGACCGGGCCATGCATCGGCCGCGGCTCCTCGGTCGAGCAGATCGCTGCCCTCGAGATCGAAGCGGAGCCGCCCGCGACTCGCCCCGTGGGTTCTGCCGGTCGACATCACGATTTCGGATGGGTTCGCGGATGCCACGCGTTCGATCCGCTCCCATGACGAGATGACCGCCACGTCGCCCTGATCCGCCGAGGACAGGCCCCGGATCTCGTCGACCAGTGTGGGCCGCGTCGTCGGCGTGCATTCGTTGTTGGCGCACCCGTCTGGCGCGCGACCGCTCAGCATCTCGGTGTAACCAGGCAAGGACAGAAAGTCCGGGCCTGTCGCCACCAAAGGAGCGCACGAGCCCGGATCCCCGAGGACCGCGCCCTGCATACCGGCGAGCCGGTGAATGTTGGGCACCAGCTCCTCGGCCCCGACGATCTCGCCCTGATCCATGCCGTGCTTGGCTGCTCGTGATCGCTCGACCCCCTGGAAGACCTCTTGCCAGCGCACACCGTCGAGCGCCACGAGCACGACCGAATCGGTATGACCCGCCGCGATCCCTGACGAGCCCGATTCTATCGACGACTCCGCGGCCCCGGGGCTCGTGGGAGCCACGGGAGGCCTTCGCCCGTCGCAATCGAATAGGGCAAGGCTTGCCGCGAGAATCAGAAGGCGTAGCGCTCGTCCATGGACCACCACATCTTCTTCGATGCCGGACCGAGGTGGCAGTAGCGTCGCCAACCGGTGTTATCTGTGCAACACCTCACAACCTCCGCCCTTCGGCCCAAGGGGGAATCAAGCGTTCGATCTCGTGCTTGAGGCTTTCGACCGACGAGTAGCGATCGCCCGGATCGTGCGACATCGCCTTCAGCGCAATTGCGGAGAGCTCGAGGGGAACGGTTGCCCCATCGACGATGGCTTGCGGGGGAACAACGGTGGTGCGCGCCGTGCGTGAGGCGATGTCCGTCCAGGTGTTCGGATCGTTGGGCGGCCGACCGGTGAGAATCTGGTAGAGCGTCGCCCCGAGCGCGAACACGTCGGTGCGCTCGTCGAGCTCGGCCTCCCGGCCGCGCAATTGCTCGGGGGCCATGTAGTGCGGGCTGCCAGCGACACCACCAAACGGATCTGAATAAGGCTCTGCACCTTCCGTGTCGGCCACGAAGCGGGGCGTCGGCCGCGCCACGCCCCAGTCGACGACGTAGACCTGACCAAAGTCGCCGATCATCACATTGGACGGCTTGAGATCCCGGTGCAAGATGCCGCGGCTGTGCGCAAAAGCCACCGCGTCACAGACCTTGACGAAGACGAGCAGCAGATCGCGCAAGAAGTCCGTCTCGAGGCGCGAGATGCCGGCCCAGTTGAGCGTGTCCTCGAGAGTCTCGCCGTTCACGAGTCTCATGCACAGGTAGCGTGCGCCTCGCTCGTCGGTGCCGAACTCGTAGACGGGCACGATGTTCGGATGCTCCAGCTGTCCGGCGATCCGCGCTTCTTCGACCAGGCGCTCGAAGTCGGTCTCGCGCGTCGAGTCAGGGCTTAGCACCTTGATGGCGACATCGCGTTGCAAGTTCTTGTCGAAGGCTCGGATCACCGACCCCATGCCTCCCTGACCGATGAGCTCACGCTCGATGAACCGGTCGGTGACGAGAAACCTCGGCACGGGGGTGATGTGGCTGACCCGATGCGAGCCGGGCTCGCTTTCCGGAGATTCCGGGTAGGAGACCACGGGCACCCGGTCATCCGGATCGGCACCCTGGCCGTATTTCCAAAAGTCAGGCGAGGCAAGCGTCTTGTCGCCCTTGTTGCCGCTCACGCGCTGCACGCGGGGCGAGGCGGCTGCCCGACCACCGTCTCCAACCATAGTGTTGCGCGGGTGCATGACATGCTGGTGAATCGGTATCGCAACCACCGTGCCACCTTCGTGGGAAGCCTAAACGGTCCGGCGACGCTCCACGCGGGCTCGCCTGTCCACCCCAGAGGACGGTGCGAACCATCAGGTGCTCAATCCATTGTACACTCCGGCACCCATGTTTTTAGGTCGAGAACCAGTTTCTGGCGCATTTTGCGGCCACACGAGCATGAAAGAGCGATGGCACGAAGCGTGCTCCAGGGCAGGGCGTGTCGCTCCAATCCACGGCCCTGCAGCAAGAGGAGCTCCTCTTCGGTCCCCCGAGCAACAGCTGGCTGCGCGAGGCGCTTCCCGACGAGCGGATCTCGAGTTTTACTCCCGCTGACTTCTGGTACCAGCTGGCCACGGGCACGTTGCAATTGACCGCCACCCACTCCGTCGCGCACGATCGGACGTCGCTGGTGGCCCGCAACGTCGGGACCGCGGCATCTGGCGCCGCCCTTAGCTCGCGCGAAAGCGAAGTCTTTGGCCGACTCTTGACCGGTCAGGCGCAAAAGGCGATGGGCTACGAGCTGAATGTTTGTCCTTCGACCGTCGCGACGCACATCGCGCGCGCGTATGCCAAGCTGGGCCTCGTGCCGTTGGCCAACGCCGTTCCCCTCGCCCTGGTCTTCATCGCGCAGGGAGCACGCGGGGCGATCCACCTGACCGAGCCCTTCTTTACGGCGTCTCTGCGTTCTGAGCAGCGCTACGTCGTCGTCAACATTGCTCGCCCAGCGGCAACATGTCTTTCCGATCTCACCTGCGCCGAGCGCGCGGTGGCGCTGGCGCTGGCGGACGGTCAATCCAAAATCGACATCGCCCGCGCTCGTTGCACCTCGGTTCATACCATCGGCAGGCAGGTCAGCTCGCTCTTCGGCAAGCTCAACGTCAAGGGCCGTTTCGACCTCATCCGCCGCATGAGCGACTCACCTCACCACCCGGCGATGTCAACCCTGTCCACCTAGCTCAAAAGTGGAGCACGCGCCTTGCGACGGCGTAGGCGATTCCAGTTGTGATAGTCGGTGCAGGCCATGCCGCTTTGCAACGGCGATACCAATCGAAGCCCACCGACTGGACTTCGCCCTGTTCGCCGCCGTTGGAACGATCGTTCGCGTTGCTGCCACCTTGCAGGACAGGGCGCGTACATCCGGCGACGAACAGGGCAAGATAAGAGAATCACAAGCGCATGGTAAGGTCTCCCGGCGAATCACCGTTCAGCACCTCCCATGCCACGCGCGCAAATGCTGGATTCGTTGCGAAATCAGAACTCGCCGCGCGTTGCCCCCCCCGACAATCGTGTCGTGGTTCTGTGGTCTGCGAGCGGGCGCGCGCTCGCTTGGAGACCTACGAGCTATTTTTTTTGCCACAGACCGAGCACCGCGCCCGTCGGATCGCGCACCACGCTGAAGGTGCCCTCGTCGATGACGATGCAGTCGCGCAGGACCGCGGCGCCGAGCACCTTCGCGCGCTTGGTGGCGGCCGAAATATCGGCCACGTTCACATAGGGCACCCAACCGACGGGAATACCGTCGCGGCTCACCGTCATGCCGGCAAGGATGTCCTGGAACGTCGTGTACGGTCCGGCGGGAGTGGGCGTCTCGTCGCCCTTCCAACCGAGCAGCTCGGCGTAAAAGGCCCTCGATCGCGCAGGATCGCCGGTGTGAAGCTCTACATAACCTACTGGATTGGTGGGGATGGTCATCGGTGTTGCCTCCTTGACCGCCCACCATAGACCCGCATTCTGACAGCCTTATGTCAGGATAGTCGCGCGGTCCATCGCGAACAGCGGCCCGTTGCGTTCGAAGGGGTCGGCTGGCAAGCTGCGGCGCGCCTCCCGGCGCCCCGACCGCGACATATGGTACCCCCCAATCCCCAAAGTCGGCGCGCGCCATCGTGGCGGGCGGCGCTGCGCGGCAGCTTCGAGTACACGCCCCGTGCTCTCGGTCTCGTGTGGCGCTCGTCGCGCTCGGGCACCCTGGCGATCGCCGGCTTGACGCTGGTCAACGCGATCCTCCCCCTCGGACTGGCTTACGTCGGCAAACGCATCGTGGACGCGGTCGTCGAGAAGAACGGCGCGGCCACGACGCGGTGGGTGCTGACCGAGCTCGCGCTCGCAGCTGGACTTGCCGCCTGCTCACAGGGAGTCGGGCTCGTCCGACAGACGGTGGGGGGTCGCCTCGGCCTCGACATCAACCTGGCCATCCTCGAGAAGGCGATGGCCCTCGAGCTGCATCACTTCGAAGATTCGGAGTTCTACGATCGCCTCACCCGCGCACGCCGAGAAGCCTCGTCGCGACCGCTGTCGCTCGTATCGCGGAGCTTTCAGATGGTCCAAAGCCTGGTCTCGTTGATCGGCTACGCGGCCCTCCTCGTGCGCTTCAGCGGATTTGCCGTGGCGGCGCTGCTGCTGGCCGCGGTTCCCGCCACCATTGCCGAGATGCGGTTTTCGGCGCGAGCGTTCAGCCTGCGCAACTGGCGCTCGCCCGAGTCACGCAAGCTCATGTACCTCGAGTACGTCCTCGCCAACGACGAGCACGCCAAGGAGGTCAAGCTCTTCGGGCTGGGACCGCTCTTTCTCGGTCGCTACCGTGAGCTCGGCGAAACCTTTTATCGCGAGGACATCGACCTCGCGATTCGCCGCGCTCGCTGGGCCTACGGGCTTTCGCTTCTCGCGACGGGTGCTTTCTATGCTTGCTATGCCGCCATGGCGGTGGCCGCGGCGCGCGGCGCGCTGTCCCTCGGCGAGATGACGCTCGCCATGGTGTCGTTTCGACAAGGGCAGCAGGCCTTTCAGTCGCTGCTCGGAGCTTTCGGCGGCATGTACGAAGACAATCTGTACATGTCGAATCTCTTTTCGTACCTGGCCTTCCACGACGATCCGAAGCCCCCCGCCGACACAGCCGCTCGCGCAGCCGCACCGGCTGATGCCAACGGCAACGGCGCGGCGCCAGGCGCGAGCCGGGGCATCGAATTTCGTGGCGTCGGCTTTCGTTACCCCGGGCGCGACGACTGGGCGCTTCGCAACATCGACGTCGTCATTGCCGAAGGCGAGAGCCTCGCCCTGGTCGGCCAAAACGGCGCGGGCAAGACGACGTTCATCAAGCTGCTCACGCGGCTCTACCACCCCACCGAGGGGCACATCCTGCTCGACGGCAAGGATCTCGAAGAGTGGGACGAAGACCTCCTTCGCCGCCGCATCAGCGTCGTGTTTCAAGACTTTGCTCAATACCAGCTGACCGCGCGCGAGAACGTCGGGCTGGGCAGCGTGGAGCAACTCGAAGACGGGGCTCAGATCGAGCGCGCCGTCGAAAAGGGCGGCGCCAACGATGTGGTGGCGTCGCTCACCGCGGGCCTCGCCACGCCGCTCGGTCGGTGGTTTCGCGACGGCGTCGAGCTCTCGGGAGGGCAGTGGCAAAAGATCGCGCTCGCTCGATCGTTCATGCGCGAAGCGGCCGACATCCTGGTGCTCGACGAGCCCACGGCCGCGCTCGACGCCGAAGCCGAGCACGCCGTGTTCCAGCGCTTTCGCGATCTCACCCGCGGGCGAACGAGCATCCTCATCTCGCACCGATTTCCGACCGTGCGTATGGCCGATCGCATCCTGGTCATCGAGAAGGGCCAGGTCGTCGAAGAGGGCACGCATGGCGCGCTGCTCGAGAAAAAAGGCCGCTACGCGCACCTCTTTGCCCTGCAGGCGCAGGGCTACCTCTAAAACGGATCAATCGCAGACGACGGGGGCGATGATTTCGCACTTCCCTTGTTTGCTGCAGTGACCGACGGCTCCGGGGCAAAGAGGTGCCGAAGGCGGACAGCTGTTGCACAGATCGCCGCACGTCTTTCCGGAGCAAGCTTCGACCGCGGCATCGGACGAGTCGGCCATGGCGTCGCGATGGTCGCTCGCATCGTTCGCGCTCGCGTCGGCCGAGGAAGCGCCGCCTGCGCCAGACGTACCTCCTCTGCCCGAGCTGCCGCTTGCGCCGAATGCACCGCCCTGACCTGCGGCGTTTCCGCCGGTACCGGAGCCAGATGAGCCAGCGCTCGAACCGCCGGAGCCGACGTTTCCAGCAGCGCCGGCCATGGCCGTGGAATCGATGCCCGCCGTGCCGGTGCTGATATGGCCCGCCGCGTCGGCGGTATCGTCGCCTCCGCAGCCCGCGAGAAGAGCCCAGAAAGCGGGAAAAACGATGATCTGACTC
>JBBSDY010000190.1:0-7036 GCA_038240245.1 Polyangiales bacterium | reverse complement strand
GGCAGGATCCCAATCTTGCGCGTTGCCTTGAGACCCGACCACGCCGCGTGACAGTGCTGGCAGCCGTCCGCGTGGCGCCGGGCCGCCGCAAGCGTGAGCTCATCGAGCTCGTCGTAGAGCGCATCGATGAGGATCTGGTCGAACTTCTCGCAATCCATGGTGATCGTCTAGCGCAGGGCGCGCGCGTACTCCTCGAAGTCGGTGAGGGCTTCTTGCAGTCGCTCGAGGGCGTACCGCATTCGGCTCTTCACCGTATTTTCCGGCGTTCCGGTGATTTGTGCAATTTCTTGAAAGGGAAGGTTGGCAACGTGCCGCAACAGAAAAACCTCGCGCTGCTCTCCGGGCAATGCTTCGACCGCTGCCACCACCTTGACCTGAATCTCGCTCGAGATCGCGGTGCGCTCGATCGAGGCGCGCGGGTGCAGGTCGGCGACCTGCTCGCCCAATGCCGGCCCCTCGCCCGCCTCGCCGCTCTCGCGCTGATCGAGTGACGCGTGGCGCCGGTACGATTGCTTGCGCATGTGATCGATGCACAGGTTGCGCGCGATCGTATAGGCCCAAGTCGTGAACTTGGCTTCGTGCTTGAACGAGCTCGCGCTCTCGATGATCCGCAAGAAGACCTCCTGAACCAGGTCCTCCGCCTGCGGAGGCACCTTGATCTGGCGAAGAACGAAGTTGAAGATGGGGGTCTTGTGGCGGTCGACCAGCGTACCGAACGCCGTCAGATCGCCGCGCTGGTAGCGGGTCATTAGCGCTTCGTCGGTCACCTCTGCCCGTGCGGTGCTCCCCACGCCTGTCACCCACCGTCATCGTACGGGGAGTCGTTCCCGCTGAAAATCACCTCGTTGACGCTCGTCGTGGCGCGCCCGGGCTCCCCAACCACTGGGGGGGACCCCGGCGCCCTTCTCTTTGATTCTACGGTCACGAGACGACAAAGTTCTCCGGGCACCGCGAAGGTATAGCGCGACCTGAGAACGGCGTGGGCCCTAAGGCCGCCCCGGGCGTTCACGCGGCGAAAAGACGTTGACAACGGAACCAAATACTGACGATCCCTGGAAACGAAGTGATCCAGAAACTGCATGGCAGGCTCCCGCTGCCAGATGATCGTAATCCGTCCCGAGAAGCGACGGGCGAAGCGGGACCTGACGAGGTTTGCATCTAGACGTTGCACTTCAGGCTGCCAGCCGAATAGACTGGCGCCCGCGTCACCATCGACGCGTAGCGCCCACGCGGGGGATCTTCCTCGGGTCGGACGGGAAGGCGGAAGAAGGGGTCGAGAATGCGTTGGGATAGGACGCTTTGGGCTGCTCTCGTAGTCCCTGTTTTGGTGATCGCGCCGGCGTTGGCGCAGACCACCAGTAAATCGACCAAGAAGGCCGTGCCGATGGCGGCTGCTTCTGCTTCGGCTGCTCCAGCCGCCTCCGCGGGGTCTGTTGCCCCCATGGCATCGGCGGCGCCTCCGTCTGCTGCGGCGGCCGGTCCCATGGCTTCGCCTCGGCCCGCTTCGAGCGCCGTCGACGGCGCCACGTATGCCGTGCGGCTCAAAGATCTCGAGCAGCGCATCGACGAGCTCAAGGAGCAGATTCGCCGCAGCCACACCCGCCTCTCTCTGCTCACCGACACCATCCTGTCGGGCGGGCTTGCGGGCTCGCGGGCCGAGATCGAGTTTCACAACGATCTCTCGAGCGCCTTTCGCCTGGTGCGCGCGCTCTTCGTGCTCGACGGAGCCGTTCAGTACAACAAGTCCGATGATACGGGCGCGCTCGCCGAGCAAGCGGTCATTCCTATTTTCAATGGGTCGATTCCGCCAGGCGATCACACGTTGCAGGTCCTGCTCAATCTGCAGGGCAACGGCTACGGCGTGTTCTCCTATCTGAAGTCGTACCACTTCGAACCGCGCTCGAGTCATTCCTTCACGGCTGTCGAGGGAAAGACGCTTGCGCTTCAAGTCATCGCTTACGAGAAGGGCGGAGTCACCACCCAGCTCGAGGACCGCCTGGCCGTTCGGTACCAGGAGAAAATCTCCGCCGGAGTCAGCGGAACCAACAACGGAGCCAAACCAGCCGCCGCAGCGTCCCCGTCGGGCGCGCCAGGATCGGCCAGTGTCTCCACGGGACTTTCGGTAGGCACAGGGGGCAAGTAACGTGAGGCTCGCGACGGGCAGCGCCGTGCAGAACATGGCGGGCCGCGAATGGATGGCACGAGTGGTTTTTGCCTGCTCTGCGCTGGCGGGCCTTGCGCTGGCTCGGCCGGCGCAAGCCAACTCGGCCGACGCGATCGCGGACGCGCAGCGATCCATTTCCGGCGCCGCCCAGGGCGCGGGCACCATCGAGCAGTCCATTGCCAACGCCAAGGGCGAGCAACGGTCGCCCGAAGCCCGCATCGCCGACGGCGAGATGCTCTTGCGCAGCAAGGACTACGATCGCTCCGCCGCCGTCTTCAACCAGATCGTCGAGAAATACCCCACCCATCCCACGGCATATCCCGACGCCTTGTTCTTGCTCGGTGAGAGCTACTACGAGGGCAAGCAGTATCTTTCGGCCCGGCGGGTCTACCGGCAGGTCGTCGATCGCGGCGGCGAGCGCGGGTTTTCCAGCTACCAGCCCAAGGCGCTGGCCCGGCTCATCGACATCGCCCTTCGCACCAAGGACTACGCGACGCTCGACGAGGTCTTTGCCAAGATTTCCCAGCTTCCCCCGGCAGCGGTGGAAGGCGAGCTCAACTATGCGCGAGCCAAGGGGTTCTTTGCCAAAAAGGATTTCGCCGGTGCGAGAAGCGCCCTTGCTGGCGTGTCTCAGCAGAGCGAGCACTTCCACCAGGCTCGCTACCTGCTCGGCGTCATCGCGATGAAAGAGGCGGCCCCGCCGCCCGCTGCCAAGGACAAGAAGCCCGCGGTCTCTGGCGCTGGGCGCACGCGCTACGCAGCGGCCATCGAGGCCTTTCGCCAGGTCACGCAGCTTGCCGCCGATACCGACGACCACCGCCACGTGATCGACCTGTCGTGGCTGGCCATCGGCCGCCTTCTCTACGAGACCGACCAGTGGATGCAGGCCGCCGACGCATACAACCACGTCGAGCGCGGCTCTCCCGAGTTTAGCGCGATGCTCTACGAGCTGGCGTGGGTCTACGTCCGCATGGGCGACGCCGATCGCGCCCTGCGCTCGCTCGAAGTGCTTTCCATCGCCGATCCCAACAGCCCCTACATGGCCGACGGCACTCTGCTCCGAGCCGACTTGATGCTGCGAACGGGGCAATTCGAAAAAGCGCTCAGCCTCTATCAGGCGGCGCGCGCCCAGTTCGATCCCATGCGCGAGCGGGTCGACGCGTTTCTCGCTTCGACCAACGATCCGGCCGTCTACTACGACAGGCTGTCCAAGGACGCCATGGAAGGCGGTCTCGAGCAATCCGAGGCCCTTCCGCCGATTGCCGTGCAGTGGGCTCGCGAAGCTGAGAACGGCCCCGCGGCCTTTGCTGTGATCGACGGCGTGAAAGAGTGCCGCGATCTGCTCAAGCAGTCCAACCAGTTCGTCGACCGTCTCAACGCCGTGCTGAACGCGCCCAACCGCGTGCGCGCTTTTCCCGAGCTGAAGGCGGGCGAAGAAAAAGCGCTTTCGCTTCTCAATACCATCTCACTCGCGCGCAAACGTCTGGCCGAAGGGCTGGACATCGAAGAGGACCAAACGGTGTCCGGCGACATGCAGCGAGTTCGCGAGGAGCGCCGCGCGCTGCAAAAGCGACTCGCGTTCCTCCCGGTGACCGACGGCGACTTTGCGGCGCGCGAAAACGATGCGCAAAAGCAGTGGAATGGCGTTTCGCAAAAGCTCCAGCAGCTCACCCTGCAGGTCGATCAGCTCCAGGCCACGGTCAACGGCCTGAAACGCGCTCTGCACGAGGGCCCGTCGCATGGCGTGGTGCGCGATCCGGCGAGCCAGCAGCAGTTCGAGGCCGAGCTGAACCAAAACGAGGCCGATGTGGGCGTCTACAAGACGCAGATGGCCGATCTGCGCAAGGTCATCGAGGTGAGCCGCGTGCAGGTGGGATTCGGCGATCAGCGCTACGTCGAGGATGCCGACACGCGCGTTGCTTTCCGCCGCGCGATCAACGAAGAGACGCGCCTCGCCTCGGCCGGGGCAGGTGGGCGCAACGCGGTGGGCTACGCCGGGCGGATCACGCCCGTGTTGCAGCAGGCCGACGCGGCCGACAGCCGGCTCGAGGCGGCGTTCGCCGATCTCGAGGCGCGCGTCGCCAAGCGCGCCGGTGAGCTCAAGGCGACCCTCGACGCCGAGGTCGCCAAGGTCGCCGACTACTCGAGACAGCTCGAAGGACTCGATTCGGAAGGGCGACTCGTGGTGGGGCAAGTGGCGATGCGAAATTTCGAGCTCGTGCGCGATCGCCTCAAGAACATCGTCCTTCGCGCCGATGTGGGAGTTACCGAAGAGGCATGGGAGCTCCGCGAAGAGCAGCTCACGCGCGTTCGCAACCTTCAGCTCGAGCGCAGCCGCTCCGAGTCGCAGCTCAACGACGAGCTGCGTGAGGTGCTCGACGACATGGGCGAGACCGACAAGCCCTCGGGCAGTCAGCCGGGGAGCCCCAAGTGATCGAGCGAGCTCGTTTGACGTTGCGTGCATGTCTGCGTGCGTTTGGCGCCGCGGTGGCGCTTTCCGTCGCCGTGGTCGCGGTAGTTCCCGATGCGCTCTCGCAGCCCAAACCAGCGGCCGCAGCCAAGCCCGCCAAGGCGGCCGCCAAGAAACCGGCGAAGAAGCCCGCCAAGGGCGTAGCCGACGCCGGGACGGATGCCGCGCCGGTTCGTCCCACCCAGGAGTCCGAGATCTGGACGGGAAGCACGTCCGACGCCGGAGCCGTCGCCACGTACGTGCCTCCTCCGCCGCGCAAGGTCTCGCCCCCCCCTCCGCCGCCCACCGCCGAGCAGCTCAAGGGCCTCGAGCAACTCCAGACCGAGGCCGCCGAGTACGAGACGTCGGCCAAGGACTACCGCGATGCGATCACGCGCATCGTGCAGCATCACTACGAGGACAAGCGTCGCAGAATGCTCGCCTCCCTCGACGGCGAGATCGAGGTCGAGAAGAAGGCCTTGCGCGAGGCCCGCGAGGACGCGATCAAGCGGCTCGAAGAGTTCGTGGCCCGCTACTCCGGAACCAACGCGCACCCCGAAAACACCCCCGACGCGATGTTCCGTCTGGCTGCCCTCTACGAGGAGCGCGCCCGCAGCGACTCGCCCGACGATCTATCCATCGGCTTGAAGCAGGCGATCGAGCTCTACAAGCGCCTCATTCACGAGTTTCCCAACTACCGTGAGCTCGCCGGCATTTTCTACTATCTCGGGCACGCGCTCAACGACTCGAACCGCGTCGACGAGGCGCAGCAGGTTTGGCGCTCGCTCGTCTGCCACAACAAGTTCCCCTATCCGGTTGCGCCCGATCCCAAGGATCCAGGCAAAGACACCATCGTCCGCCTGCCGCAGGATCACGACGAGGACTTCTGGCGCGGCTGGGATAACGCTCATCCCACGCCCACCGGTTTTGGTCAGCGAGCGGTGGCGACCAAGCCCGCCAAGGGCAAGAAGGCCGCGCCCGTGGGGCCGGTCTCCGGCGAATCGAGCTACACCAACCCTTACCCCGAGAGCTGCGCGGCGATTCCGCAGCAGACCGACGAAGGGCAAGAGCCGCGCTACATCGCCGAGGTGTGGTGGCAGATTGGCAACTGGCACTTCGACCAGATCGATTCCCACGGCGGTCCTTACAACCTGAACCGCGCCGCCACCACGTACGTGCATTCGATGGTGTACAAGAAGCCGCCGCTCTTCGGCGTGGCCATGTACAAGCTCGCCTGGACGTACTTCAAGCAGCAGCGCTACGAGACGGCCGTCCACGAGTTCGTCGACCTGCTCAACTACACCGACGAGCAAGAGAAGGCGACGGGCGATCCCGGCACCGATTTCCGGGCCGAGGCTTACACGTACATCGCCGGCTCGCTTACGTACCTCGATTTCACCGGTCCCAGCGCGGACGATCCGTTCATCGCGCGCAACGACGTGCTCGACACCGAATCGAACCCCACGGCCGCCGAGCAGAAGATGCACGTCGCCGTCGACCGCGTGCAGGACCCCAAGCTCATCCCGCAAGACAAGAAGTGGTCGTTCGAGATCTACAAGGCGCTCGTGCAAGAGTTTCGCGAGGTCAACCAGTGGCATAACGCCATCGAGGTGAGCGAGCTCATTCTCAAGAAGTGGCCGATGAACCGCGACGCGCCCAACGTACAAAATCAGATCGCGGACATCTACGAAGAGCTCACGCGACTGTCGCGCGAAGGCACCGCCGAGCGCGATCAAAACGCGGCGCATGCCCTCGAGGCCCGCACCAAGCTCGCCGCCTACGTCGGCAATACCCCGTGGGTCGATGCCAACCGCGACGATCCCGAAGCCATTCTGGCTGCCGAGCGCCTGGTCAAGGGTGGTCTGCGTCGCGCCGCGGCCGATCACACCAACCTCGCCCGCGCCGACGTCGGCAAGGCGACCGAGACCCAAGACGCAGCGCAGCAGAAGATTTGGCTCGAGCGAGCCCTCAGCGAGTACAAGCTCGCCGACGTGGGTTGGACGGGGTTCTTGCGTCAGGACGACAACGCTCCCGACGCCTACGAGACCCGTTTCTGGATCGCCGATGCGCGCCATGGCGTGGTCGTCGTGACCGTCAACCTCGACCGGTCGCCCACCGCAGCCGAGATCGGCAACGCACGGCAGGCGTCGGTCGACGTTCGCGACTCCAACGAGGACGACAAGTTTTTGCAGCCTGCGGCGTACTACGTCGTCGATGTCGCCGAGCAATCGCTGCAAGACCAGTATCGTCTCTTCGTTCGCTCGAGCGGCGCGCAGGGCCTTCAAGAGCGCAAAGAGGTCCGCTTCATCAAGGACGCCGACGGCAACGACCACGCCGTGCCCGATCCCATTCCGGCATTCGTGCAGGCGTCGATGGCCGCGCGCGACGAGTACGTCCAGCGGGTTCCCCCCGCCGCCGACGTC
>JBBSDY010000189.1:0-7039 GCA_038240245.1 Polyangiales bacterium | reverse complement strand
GCTCGCCGGAGCCGCGCGCCATCGACGTGGCCGACTTGCGCTGGTCGGCTGCAGCGGAGCTCGACGACGCAGAGTTTCCCCCGGCCGATGTCGCCGTCTTGGCAAAGGTTCGCGCCCTTTTGGGGCGTTAGAGCTCGGTCCGAATCTTACGGCCCGTCGAAGCTGGGGCGGCCGCGGCGGGTGGTGTGGCCGCCGGTGGGGCTCCGGGAGCCGGAGTTGCCGCGGCAGGAGGGGCGGCGGGCCTGTCGACGGAATGTTTGCCGGGCGGCACTGGCATCGGGAAAAGTGGCTTCTTGCCCGCCAGGGCAGCCGAAGCAGTTGCGGCGGTGTCAACCAGCGCTTCGGGTGGCTTGGCGACGGGTTCGACCTTGGCGAGCTCGGGTGTGGCAGCGGGCGGGACCGCAGGTGCCGCGGCGGGAGCAAGGACCATCGGCGGCTCGGGCGGCGGGGACTTGCTCATCAGCTTGACGGCGAGCGCGCCGCCACCACCGAGAACCACGACCGCGGCGAGAGCGGCCACCACGGCTACGCTGCTCTTTTTCTTGGAGCCGCCGTCGGCCATCGACTTGCCTGGAGCGGCGCCGGGGGTGTTGGCCCAGGGTGCCGGCGTTTGCCCGAGGCCAGACTGGCCCACCTGACGCGATCCAGAGGGGGTCAGCCCGAGGGGAACGGCCGCCACGCCCTGGCCGGAGCCGAGCCACGCACCGAGCGCGTCGGCGAACTCTTGCGCAGTCTGAAAGCGATCGCGCTGCTCACGCGCCATCGACTTTTGCATGATCGAAGAGAAGGCCGGATCGAGATCGGGGACGTGCTGTTGCGGCGGCGCGGGTTGCTCGAGGACGATCTTAAAGATGAGCTCGTTGAACGTCTCGGCGTTGAAGGGCACTTGCCCGGTGATGGCTTCGTAGAGAATGACGCCGGCCGAGTAGAGGTCGGAGCGATGGTCCATCTCCTTGGAGCCCTTGGCTTGCTCGGGCGACATGTAATAGGGCGTGCCCATCACGGCGCCGGTGCGCGTCATGCTCATGCCGCTGTCGCTGTTCAGCTTGTTGAACTTCGAGATGCCGAAGTCGAGGATCTTGAGGTAGTCGCCCGTCCCCTTCTTCGTGCGCAAGATGTAGACGTTGTCGGGCTTGAGATCGCGGTGAATGATGCCCGCGCCGTGCGCCGCGCCCAGCCCCTCGAGAAGCTGAATCATGAGCGATGCGGCCTCGTGCGGCGTCAAGCGACCACGCGCCTGGATGCGCAGGGTCAGGCTCTCGCCGTCGAGGTACTCCATGACCATGAAGCGATCGCCGTCGGGAAGGTTGCCGAGGTCGAGAACCTCGACGATGTGATCGGAACCGATGCGACCAGCGGCCTGAGCTTCGCGTTCGAAGCGCTGCACGGCGTCGACGTTCTCGGCCACATTGCTGTGGAGCACCTTGATGGCGACGCGGCGATGGATGCGGACGTTCTCGCCCTCGTAGACGGCGCCCATGCCTCCTTCGCCCAGCAAGCGCACGATGCGGTACTTGCCTTCGATGATCTGCCCGGTCTGCAAAGCCATTCTTAAAAGTTCCCCGGGGGGTAACTGGACGATATTAACATGGGGCCATCCTCTGGTACGAGTGGAAGGCCGAAACGGTTACCGTGACGTGGATTTTCTTTTTCGTCGCCCCGGCCGCCCCGAACATTCGACCGTTGTGTGCCAAAGTAGGTCTCGGGAAATCGACTCAGCGCGTCAAAGTGTCTGAATTTCGTCACACTTTCGCATGAGTGGGGGGGCCATGGGGTGCGAAACGGTTGACAATCCAGGGCAAATGCCCGTAGTTTGCGGGCCGCCATCCTTTGGCACCGGGATTGCTGTACCAGATCGCTTGTCACCAGGAGTCATTCGTTATGGGTTTTAAAAGCCGTCTGGTAGAGCGGGGGAAACAAATTGCCATGACGCCCAGGGTCCTCAAGGTCCTGAGCGACGACCGCGTGATGCGCGCGGCCGAAGGGGTGATGGACGCGCGCTCCCGAATGCGGGCGGCGGCCGCCAAGGCCGGCGAGGCCTGGCAAGTGCTGACTCAGGGGCACGCGCTGCCCAGCGTCGATCCATCCATCGCCGATGACATCGATCTTCCGGTCATCCGAACGCGGATCGACGCGGGAGAGAACGGGGCGAACGGGCACGGCACGGCCGACGGGGCCAACGGGAAGGCCCACGCCAACGGTAACGGCAACGGTCATTCCACGGAAACCACCCACGGTCAGCGCGAGGAGCTCGCCGCGTCGATGGCGGTGCGCACCTCGCTCTCGGCCATGGGCGGACGCGACGTCTTCGACAAGGCGTTTCAGTTTCGCGCCGCCGACAACGCCCGCAAGATGGGCGTCTATCCGTTCTTCCGACCCCTCGACCTGAACGATGGACCCGAAGCGATTCTCGAAGGAAAGCGCGTCGTGATGTTCGGGTCGAACAACTACCTCGGCCTTACCACCCACCCCCGCGTTCGCGAAGCCGCGACGCAGGCGATCATGAAGTTTGGCACGAGCATGACCGGATCGCGCCTGGTGAACGGCTCGATGAAGATGCACAACGAGCTCGAAGAAAAACTCGCCGCCTACCACGGCAAAGAGGCGGCACTCGTCTTTACCACCGGCTACCAGGTCAACCTCGCCACCATCTCTGCGCTGCTGTCGAACAAGAAGTGCGTCGCGGTGATCGATCGCAACGACCACGCTTCGATCTACGACGGCGTGCGCCTCGGCCAGGCGGTCGGGGCGCGCATGGTTCGCTACCGGCACAACGATGCCGAGTCGCTCGACAGGGCTCTGTCCGAGCTTGCCGCCGACGAAGGCGCCCTGGTCATCACCGACGGCGTCTTCAGCGCCGAGGGCGAAATCGCCAAGCTTCCCGAGATCGTGGCGGTCGTGAAAAAGCACAAGGCGCGTCTCTTCGTCGACGATGCGCACGCACTCGGAGTGATCGGGCCAGGCGGGCGCGGCACCGCGGCGCACTTTGGCTTGAGCGACCAGGTCGATCTCATGGGCGGGACGTTTTCGAAGTCGCTCGCCTCGATCGGCGGCTGGCTCGTGGGCGAGCGCAAGGTCCTCGACTACATCCAGCACTTTGCCAGCTCTTTCATGTTCGCGGCGAGCGCGGCTCCTCCCTGTGTCGCCGCGGCGATGGCCGCGCTCGACGTCATGCAAGAAGAAACCTGGCGCATGGATCAGCTCCGCAAGAACTTCACCTACATGCGCGAAGAGCTAAAAAAGATGGGCTTCGACGTCGGCAACAGCGAGACCGCCGTCATCCCCGTTTACGTGCGCCAAGATCTTCGCACGATCATGATGTGGAAAGAGCTCCTCGACGTGCACGGGGTCTATACCAATCCCTTCATCTCCCCCGGTGTCCCGCCCAAGCAGGCCATGCTTCGCACCAGCTACATGGCCACGCACACCAGGGAGCACCTTGATCGCGGCCTCGAAGCCTTCCGTGCCACCGGCAAGAAGTTCGGCGTCATCTAAACCGGCCTTTCGTTACGGGTCCGGGCAGAGAGAAACCGCCAAGGCGCCACGGGCGCCAAGTTTCTTGGGTTCAGAGCGGGTCTCCCAACAACCCTCTGCTGGCGCCATGGCGGTTTTCTGATTTCTTCGTCTTAGGGTTTGACGCCCGCGGGATAGCCGGGGTACGCAAATGCGGGCATGGGCGTTGAAATCCGCGAAATCCCGCTGGGTGGTGATCTGCGACCCTTCCTCGACGTCGTCGACTACATCTACCGCGACGACCCGCAGTTCGTGCGCGCGCTCGACCTCGACATGAAGGATCGCCTGAGCAAGAAGAACCCCTTCTTCGGGCACGCCGAGGGCACCTGCTTTGTGGCTTTCCGCAACGGAAAATGCGTGGGCCGCGTCACGGCGCAAATCGACCGCGCTCACCTCGACCGGTACAAGGACGAAGCCGGGTTCTTTGGATTTCTCGATACGATCGACGACATCGAAATTTGCAAACCGCTCCTCGAGAGCGCGGCCGCCTGGCTGAAAGCCAGGGGCATGAAAAAGATCCGCGGCCCGTTGTCGCTCAACATCAACGAAGAGCTCGGCTGTCTGGTCGAGGGGTTCGACACGCCTCCGATGATCTACATGCCCCACCATCGCGCGTACCAGGGTGGTCTCATCGAAAAGTCGGGGCTCGCGAAGCTCAAGGATTTTTACGCCTGGAAGTACATGATAGGCGACGTCCCCCCGAGGGCCAAAAAAGCCCACGAGGAGATCGGTGGCCATCCCGAGGTTCGCACGCGAACGCTCGACATGAAGAACATCGACCAGGAAGTCCGAACGGTGATGGATATCTTCAACGATGCGTGGTCGGACAACTGGTGCTCGATTCCTTTCAACGAGGCCGAGCTGCGCAAGATGGCCGCCGACATGAAGCTCATCCTCATGCCCGAGCTCACCCGGCTGGTCACCATCGACGGCGAGCCGGCGGCGTTCGCCATCGCCTTGCCCAACGTGAACGAGCTGATCAAGGATTTCAAAGGCAGCCTCTTCCCGTTCGGTCTGCCAAAGCTCATCTGGCGGCTGAAGGTCGAGGGTCCCAAGACGGCGCGCCTGGCCTTGCTGGGCATCCGCAAGAAATACCGTCACGTCCGCAAGTACGCGGGTCTTTCGACGTACATGTACGTGGAGATGAACCGCTCCGGTCAGAAGATGGGCATCAAGTGGGGCGAGCTGTCGTGGACCGTCGAAGACAACGCTCCGGTCAACGTCGGCATCCGATTCATGGGCGGAAAAATCTACAAGCGCTACCGCGTGTACGAACGCGCGTTGTAGGACGCATGGATCGCAAGATGAAAGTACTGGTCACCGGGGGCTCCGGGTTTCTCGGATCCTACATCGTCGAGCAGCTTGCGCGCGGTGGGCACGAGGTTGTGGCACTCGTGCGCAGAAGCTCGAACATCGAGTTTCTTTCGGCGCTTCCCAACGTGACGTTTGCCTATGGATCGGTCGAAGATGCCGCGGCGGTCGAAGCCGCGGTCGAGGGCGTAGACGCCATCATCCACTCTGCCGGACTCGTGAAGGCCCGTAGCCCCCGCGACTTCGAGCTGGTCAACGTCCAGGGCACCAAAAACCTGCTCGCCTCGGCCCGTAAGCGCAAAGATCGCGTCAAAAGGTTCGTCTACATCTCGAGCCTCACCGCGGTGGGCCCCTCGCTCGACGGCGTCCCGGTGGCTGCGGATCGCGATCCGAACCCGGTCACCCACTACGGCAGGTCCAAGCTGCGTGCCGAGCAGGCCGTGCTCGCGGCCAAGGACGATCTGCACGTCACGGTGATTCGCCCGCCCATGGTCTACGGACCGCGCGACAACGAGTCGTTCGCATTTTTCCAGACCGTCTCGCGCCGGGTATTGCCCTTTCTCGGCAACGGCAAAAACACCCTCAGCATCATCTATGGCGCCGATGCAGCGAGCGCGTGCATCCTGGCTCTTTCGGCCGATATTCCAAGCGGGCGATGTTATTTCGTCGACGATGGCACGATCTACGTCTGGCGCGACATGCTGGCCGAGCTCGAGCGCGTGCTCGACCGCAAGGCATTGATTCGAATTTCGATTCCCTTCCTCGTCTTGAAGGGCGTGGCAGCAGCGAGCGAAGTCTCGGGCAGGCTTCGCCGGCGGGCGGTGATGCTCACGCGCGACAAGGTCAACGAGCTGTCGGCACCGCACTGGGTGTGCGACGCGACGACGACGCGCACCGAGCTTGGCTGGACACCCGAGGTCAACTGGGCCGAGGGCGCTCGCCGCGCGGCAGCGTGGTACCGCGAGCAGGGCTGGCTTTAGCGAAAGGCGAGCCGCCTTACATCATGGGGATACCGCTGCCCGGGCGTCCCGCAGGAAACGCGGCGTCGATGCGGCCAATCTCGTCGGGGTTGAGCTCGAGATCGCCCGCGCCGGCGTTGTCCTTCACGTGAGCGACCTTCGACGCCTTGGGAATGGCGAAGAGACCGGGTTTGCGTACGAGAAACCGCAGGGCAACCTGACGCGCCGTCGCGCCGTGGGCCCCGGCAATCTCGACGAGCACCCCGTGGCCCGCGCTGCGCTGGGAGACGAAGCTACCGGCGCCGAACGGACTGTAGCCGACGATGGGGATGTCGTGCCGTTCGCAAAACGGCATCACCCGATGCTCGATTCGACGCTCGGCGAGGTGGTAGAGGATCTGGTTGCAGGCGATGCGCCCTTCACCGACGATCGAAAGTGCCTCTTCGAGATCGGGGACATCGAAATTCGAAACGCCGAAGTGGCGGGTCTTTCCGGCAGCCCGTAGCTCCTCGAACGCCTCGAGCGTATCGGCGAGCGGATAGCTGCCCGGCCAATGCAAAAGGTAGAGATCGAGACGATCGGTCCCCAGGTACTTGAGGCTCCGCTCGCAGGCCTTGATGGTGCCCGAGCGCGATGCGTTGCTGGGCATGACCTTGGAGACGAGAAAAACCTCGTCGCGACGTCCGGCGATGGCACGACCGACCAGCGACTCGACCTTGCCACGGCCGTAGAGCTCGGCGGTGTCGATGTGGGTCATCCCGAGATCGAGACCCGCGCGAAGGGCGGCGATGCTGGCGGCTTCGTCGTCGTCCTCCATGTTCCAGGTTCCCTGGCCGATGACCGGTATCACCGCACCCGTCGAGGCGAGCTTGCGATTCTCCATCTACTTTCCACGAGCGGCACGAATGGCGGCAAGCGCCGCCCGCGCCTTGTTGCGGGTTTCCTTGGCTTCGAGCGCGGGCACGCTACCCTCGACGATCCCGGCCGCGGCGGTGATCTCGAATTGCCCGTTTTGGCAAAGAATGGTGCGAATGGCGATGGCGAGATCGAGATCACGCGAGGGACCGACGTACCCGACCGCACCACCGTACACACCGCGCGCGCGCGGCTCGAGCTCGCGAATGATCTGCATGGCCCTGACCTTGGGCGTGCCGGTGAGCGTTCCGGCGGGAAACGCCGACCGGATGACGTCCCAGGGGCCGAGATCGGGGCGGACCTTGCCCGAGACTTCGCTGACGATGTGCATGACGTGCGAG
>JBBSDY010000188.1:0-7072 GCA_038240245.1 Polyangiales bacterium | reverse complement strand
TGGCCGAGCGTCTCATCGAGCAAGCGCGTTCCACCCCCGACGCCCAGGCCCGCATCGAGACCTACGAGCGTCTCGCCGATATCGACGAAGCCTCGCGCGGCGACGCCGCCAGTGCCGTGCTCTGGCATCAATCCATCCTCGAAGAGCGACCGGGCTACTTGCCGAGCTTGAGCCGCCTCGAGCACTGGCTCATCGGCGACAGCCGCGAAAACGAGCTCGAGCCCATCGCCGGCGAGATCGCCAGGGCGCTGGTCGGCACCGAGGCCATGGCCCACGCTCACGTGGCTGCGCGCCTGCGCACGCGCTCGGGCCCCTGGCAGGCCGGGATCGAGTTCGTGCGAATCGCGTTCGATCAGGAAGAGCCGCCCCTCTGGTCGCTGCGCGAGATGGAAGCGCACGCTGCACTCGCCGGCGACGCGGCCACCGAGCTTCTCGCGGCGCGGCGGTTGCTCGAGCACACCACCCGCCCGCTCGAGATCGCCACCCTTGCGCTGCGCGGCGCAGATGCCGCCATGCGCGCCGGCGATCCGGGGGCGGCCAAGGATCTTCTCGTCCGGGCGACGAACGCGCATCCCACGCACCTCGTCGTGCAGCGCACACTCGCCGATCTCTGCGAGCAGACGTCGGACTTCGCGGGCGCGGCCGAAGCTTGGGAGGCGATCGCAACTTTGAGCGGCGTGCCCGAGCACCAGCTCGACGCCAACCACCGTGCCGCCGTGATCTGGCTCGATCGATTGAAGGACGCCGAGCGCGGGCGCGCCGCGCTCGAGGCCGCGGCCCAGATCGACGTCACGAACCACGACGTTTTCACGCGTTTGCAGGGCCTATATGTGGCGAGCGGCGAGCGCGAAGCGCTGGCTTCGCTGCTCGAGACACGGTTGGCCAGCGTGCGGGATCCCAACGAGCGCATCGAGCTGGAGATCATCCGCGGGCGAACGCTGGCCGAGATTGGCGACGCGCCAGCGGCCAAGCGCGCCCTGGCCTTCGCGCTCGAGGAGAGCCCCGACCACCCCGACGCGCTGCGAGCTTTCGCCGACATCTGCGCGCGCGAGGCCGACTGGACGAGCGTCGAGCAGGCGCTCATCCGCCTGGTGCGGCTGCTGCCTGACGCGGCCGAGCAAGCCGCGATCTACATGCGCCTCGGCGAGCTCTACGACGAAGCCGAGCCCAACCCCGAACGAGCCGAGCTCGCTTACCGCGAGGTGCTGCGACGCATGCCGGCCGATGCCACCGCCCAAGAACGGCTCGTCGATGTCTACCGACGCGTGGGAAACGGTCCCCGGGCGATCGAGGTGCAACAAGCGCTCTTGGCGGCCGCCGACAGCCCCGAGGTCAAACGCAAACGCACCATCGAGCTCGCCAACGTCTACGATCAGGTGGCCCACGATCCCAAAAAGGGTGAAGCGCTGCTCGAGGCAGCACGCAAAGAGTTCCCGAGCGACGTCGATCTTCTGGCGGCGGTGGCCGCCTTCTACCAGAGGAGCAACCGCTTGCCGGCGGTGCAGGTGCTGCTCGATCGCGCGGCCGGCGACGCGCGCCGCGCGCTGTCCACGGGGCGCTTCGACGTGAGCCTCTTTTCGATGCTCGGCGCCGTGGCCCGCCTGCGCGACCGGGGAGGAGCGGCGAGCATTGCCGAAGCCACCGTGGCCGCCATCGAGGGTCGGACCTCCGAGCTCTTCGGCGCGGGCTCTCGCGCCGCCGATCCGCGGCTCGACGATCAACTTGCGCCCGATCTCCTCACCTCGGCTTTCCGCGCGCTTCTCCGAAAATCAGGCGAGATCCTCGACGCCGCGGTCCCCGTCGACCTCAAGGGTCTGCGCGCCGTTCCGCTGCCTCAGCAGACGACCGCCGCTGCCAACGAGATCCGCGAGCTCGGTGCTGCGTTCGGCCTGCACGGTCTCGAGGTGTTCGTGTCGCAGCAGCTGGGATCGGTTTGCCTGCCGATCGGCTCGCATCCGCCCCAGATCGCGATCGGGCAGCCGCTCCTCGGATCGACCGATGACGACGTGCGGCGCTTTTTGGTGACCCGCGCCCTCAAGGTCGTGCAGGCCCGCGCGTCGGCGCTCGCGCGTTCGGCGCCCATCGATCTTTTGCCGCTCGTTTCCGGCTATCTCATGCTCTTCGCTCCCGACTGGCAGCCCGCCGCCGTCGATGCTGGCAAGCTTCGCGACGTGCACGCGCGACTGAGCAGGGCCAAACCCGCGCGTCTCGACGATGACGTCGGTGTGTTGGCGCTCGAGGTCATCGGCTCTCTCGGCAACCGCGCGTCCACGTTGCACACCGTGGTCAACGGCTGGGGCAATCGCGTGGCGCTCCTTGCATCCGGCAACCTTTCCACCGCGCTCTCCTCGATTGCCCGCGCCGCGGGTCACAGCACCGGCCCCGCGCAGAGCGGGCCCGAGCGGGCAACCTGGATCGGACGCAACGCCGAAGCCCGCGATCTGGCGGTCTTCAGCGTAAGCGATGCCTACGCTGAGGTTCGCAACAAGCTGGGCGTGTGATCGTAGTTTTTTTGGGGCTTCGTGATATGGGTCGCACCCGAACGCCATGTTGAACATCGATCTTTCCGGGCGTCGAGCCCTGGTTGCGGGCGTCGCCGATGACGGGGGCTACGGCTTTGCCATTGCCAAGGCCCTGGCCGAAGCTGGCGCCACAGTCTGCGTCGGCACCTGGCCTCCCGCGCTCAACATTTTTCGCACCATGCTCGAGCGCGGTAAGCTAGACGAGTCACTGCGCATGTCCGGCGGCACGAAGCTGTCGTTCGAGAAGATCTACCCACTCGATGCCGCCTACGACGATCTCACCCAGGCCCCCGAGGACGTGCGCACCAACAAGCGATACCGTGACGTCGGTGACTTCACCGTCGACGGATTGCGCGCCCGGCTGGTGCAGGACTTCGGCGACAAGCCGCTCGACATCGTCGTGCACTCGCTCGCCAACGCTCCCGACATCCGAAGGCGTCTTCTCGATACCACACGCGCGGGGTACCTCACCGCGCTTTCGGTCAGCGCGTATTCGATGATCTCGCTGGTCAGTCGGCTCGGGCCGCTCATGCGAGACCGGGCATCGTTCTTGTCTCTCACCTACCTGGCCAGCGAGCGCGTGATCCCCGGGTACGGCGGCGGCATGTCGTCGGCCAAGGCGGCGCTCGAGAGCGACACCCGGACCCTCGCCTACGAGGCGGGACTCAAGTACGGCATTCGAGTGAACACCATCTCGGCCGGAGCGCTCCCCTCGCGAGCCGCCACGGCAATTGGCATCATCGAGGAGATGATCGAGTACTGCCGCGACAACGGTCCCCTCGCCGAGGTCATGGCCGCCCAAGAAGTCGCTCACGTGGCGGCGTTCTTGTCGAGCCCCCTCGCTCAAGGAATCACCGGAACCACGGTCTACGTGGACAAGGGCTTTCACACGATGGGCAAGGGCCTGCGACCCGTCGATCGCATCATCTAAATGTTTCGAGATCGACCCGATCTCGTTTCACCCCATCGTCGTAAAAACCGCCACGACGGTTGGACTTCGACGACATCGACTACTAAGGTCGAGTCTCGTTTCTGCTTTGACCCACGGTGGGGGGCTCGAAAAGGAAATAAGTGACCATGCAAGAGACCGGCAACGAGATGCTTCATTCGCTCGAAGAGATCGAGCACAGTTTGAATGTCGAGACCCAGCCGCGAGACATCGATGCCGACGCTGCGTCGGCTGCCCATGCCGCCCCCGGTGCATCGCCGAACGGCTTTTTGGTTTTTTCGCCGAGCGCCTTCTTGGTCTTTTCGCCGGGTGGCTTCCTGGTGTTCTAGCTCGCGGCGACATTGGCAAGGCTTTCGGAGTTTCTTCTCAGCGTCGAAGGCCGAGTGGACGCCGCGATCGCGCAGGCCGAGCTGGAGCCAACGCAGCGCAATCTTCTAGCTGCGACGGCTACCATGTACCGCCCGCGGACCGCGGCGAACCCATTTGGCGATCCCCTCGCCACATTTCATTGGATCAGCGAGGCGGAGGGAAAGCGGCTCGACGCCCAGGGCGAAGAGCTCGCGGTGTTCTGCCACTTTTACCTGCTCGGCCTCGACTTGCTCGATGACGTGCAAGACGACGATCTAGCCGGCAAGCCGCACCAGGATGCAGGTTCCGCAATCGCCATCAACAACGGCCTGATGCTGTTGTTTTTGGGCATGTCGTCGCTCGAGCGGGTCATGCGGGCGGAGAAAACGACCGAGCGCGCGGTCGCCTATGTGTCGCTCGTCAATCGGGTCGCGCTCCTTACCGGTCGCGGCCAGCATCGCGACTTGATGGGCCTCGAGGGATCGACCAGCGGCGAACGAATCCTCGACATGCACAAGCAAAAGACCGCGAGCGTCACTTTGATCTGCGAGTGCGCGGCTCTCTATGCGGGTTGCGAGCCCGCGACACGCGAACGCTACCGCGCCATCGGCGAGCACCTGGCGTTGCTCGTCCAGGTCCTCGACGATCTGCGCGACATCTTCGGCAAGCGGCAGAGTCCCGATCTCGCGCAGAGCCGACCGAGCTACCCACTTGCTTGCTTCCTCGAGGTTGCCGGCCCAGCGGACATCGAGCAGCTCGCGTCGCTGCGCGCGGCGTTGCCCGAAACGATTCGCGAGGTTCGCAGGCTCCTCTATGACTCGGGCGCGGTGCAAGGTGTGGCTCGCGCGCTCGAGCGGTTTCGGCAAGCCATCCACGCCGAGGTGGCGATGCTGGGGGGCAAGGCTGGCCCCTACCGGATCTTGCTTCAGTCGGTCGACTCGCTGGTCAGCGCCGTCTATTCGCCCAAGCCGGTGCCCGCAACGCGATCGCTCTTCGAGCCACAGACGCCGTGGCATCAGCGCGTGCGAGCGCTCGGTGCCGAGTTCGGCGTCCGCATGAGCGGCTACGAAGCGCCACCGACGCCGCGCTTCGTTCCGTGGCACCTCCCGCAATGGATGTTCGACAAGCGAACCACGCAGGTTTTTTATCCCGACTACGAGGGGATGCCCGAAGAGACGTTGACCTTTCAGGCCGCGTTGCTCGGCGAAGGAGATCTCGCCGTCGTTGGCGCGCTCGTCGAGCGGCAGGCTCCGGCTGTGCTCGCCCACGAGCTCTTTCACCATTTCCGCGAGACCTCGGTGGGGCTCGGAAAAGACAAGTGGTACGAAGAGCTGGCCGCCAATGCGCTCGCCGTCGCCTACTGCCGGCAGTACGAGCCGGCGGCCCTGCTGGGAGGGCTCGAGATCGCGCGCCGTGTGCTCGCCCGCCCTGAGCATGCGCTGTCGCCCGCGGCCGTCGAGCTCGTCGATGAGCTCTGCGAGCGGACGACGGAGAGCGATTTATCCAGGGATTATGGCTTCGATATGCACCAAATGGCCTTGATCCAGCTCGCCCTCATCGAGAGGCTCGCCGGCCGAGTAGAAGGGCTGGACGACGCCGTTGCCCGGTACCTGGTCAGGCCGCGTTCTTGACCCGCCTGCGGCCTCCCGCGGCAGACGCCCCCAGAGGGTCGTAACTCCGGCGTTTGTGGGCACTTACTGGCCGAACGGGCCGGCACGTGCTAAAGCCGCGCGCTCCATGCCGCGCTCAGACTTACGCAACATCGCCATCGTCGCCCACGTCGACCACGGCAAAACCACGCTCGTCGACACCATGCTGCGACAGAGCGGAACTTTCCGTGATAACGAGACGGTGGCCGAACGGGTCATGGACTCGGGCGACCTCGAACGCGAGCGCGGAATTACGATTTTGGCCAAGAACACCAGCCTTCGCTGGAAGAACGTCAAGATCAACATCGTCGATACGCCCGGCCACTCCGATTTCGGGGGCGAGGTCGAGCGTACGCTCATGATGGCCGACGGCGCGCTCTTGCTCGTCGACGCTGCCGAGGGCCCCCTGCCGCAAACTCGCTTCGTGCTGCGCAAGTGCCTCGAGCGCGGGTTTCCCATCATCGTCGTCATCAACAAGATTGACCGGGGCGACGCCCGCCCTCACGAGGTGCTCTCCGAGGTCTTCGATCTCTTCTGCGACCTCGAAGCGACCGACGCGCAGACCGATTTTCCCACCCTGTACGCCATCGGCAAGGCCGGCCTCGCCAAGCGCGAGCTCGCCGACGACGCGAAAGACCTGGTCCCGCTCTTCGAGACCATCCTCGAGAAGATCCCCCCGGCCCCGGGCGATCCCTCGGGTCCGTTGCAAATCATCATCTGCAACCTCGCGCACGACGATTACGTAGGCCGCCTCGCAGTCGGTCGCATCGTGCAGGGAACCATCAAGAAGGGGCAAAACGTCGTCATCGTCGGTGCCGACGCCACCACGCCCGCGGCCATCAAGGTTCTCTTTACCTTCGAGGGTCTGAAGCGCACCCCGTGCGAGTCCGCGTCGGCAGGCGAGAACATCGCCATCGCGGGCATCGAAGAGTTCGACATCGGCGACACCATCGCCACCGCCGAACAGCCCCTCGCCTTGCCGCGCATCTACGTCGAGCAGCCGACCATCAAGATGAAGATCGGCGTCAACACGTCGCCCTTCGCGGGCGCGTCGAAGGCCTCGAAGTATCTGACGAGCCGACAGCTGCGCGAACGCCTCGAGAACGAGACCAAGAAGAACCTCGCCATCAGGCTCGAGATGACCGACAGCCCCGACACGTTCACGGTGTTCGGTCGCGGCGAGCTGCAGCTCGGCATTCTGGTCGAGACGATGCGTCGCGAGGGCTACGAGATGGTCCTGTCCAACCCCGAGGTCGTCACCAAGGAGATCGACGGCAAGCTGATGGAACCGGTCGAGCTCGTCGTTCTCGACGTGCCCGACTCGTACATCGGCGTGGCCACCGAGCGACTCGGCCGGCGCCGCGGGCGCATGGTGAAGATGCACAACCCCGGCTTCGGGCGTGCTCGGCTCGAGTTTCGCGTCCCGGCGCGCGGGCTCATCGGCTTTCGCAGCGAGTTTTTGACGGCGACGCGGGGCACGGGCCTGCTCAACACCGTCTTCGACGGCTGGGAAGAGTGGGGATCGATGATCAAACGCGCCAACGGCGCCATCGTCGCCGATCGAACGGGCGAGGCCACGCCCTATGCCCTGTTTCACTTGCAGG
>JBBSDY010000187.1:0-7109 GCA_038240245.1 Polyangiales bacterium | reverse complement strand
TCGACCTGGTGGTCACCGACCTCTGCTTGCCGGGCGCCAGCGGGATCGACTTGACTCGTGAGCTTCGTCTTCGTGACGAGCTTCTTCCCATCATTCTCGTCACCGGCAGTGGATCCGTCCACCACGCAGTCGAGGCGCTCAAAGAAGGCGCCAACGATTATCTGCAAAAGCCCGTCGATCCCATCAGGCTCATCGCCCTCGTCAAAGAGCTTCTCAACTCCGACAGCGCCAAGGAAACCGAAGGCGGCGTCGACGCGAATGGAGGGGCCATCGCCTTCGAAGGAATCCTGGGTGCGTCGCCGGCGATGCAGAAGGTGTTCGAGCGCATCCGCCGGGTCGCATCGACTCCTGCACCCGTCTTGATCATCGGCGAATCCGGCACGGGCAAGGACCTCGTCGCGCGAGCCCTGCACAACCGCAGTCGGCGGCGAGGCGGTCCGTTCATCCCCGTCCACACCGGGTCGGTCCCCAAGGATCTCGTCGCCAACGAGCTCTTCGGGCACGAGAGGGGCGCGTTCACCGGTGCTGTCACGAGCTCGGAAGGAAAGTTTGCCGCAGCAGAAGGAGGCACGCTTTTTCTCGACGAGATCGGCACGATGGATCCCGCCACGCAAATCTGTCTTTTGCGCGTGCTCGAAACCCATCGCTATACCCGCGTCGGCGCCAACAAGGAAGAAAAGGCCGACGTGCGCATCGTCGCCGCCACCAACAGCGATCTTTTGGATCTCGTCGAAAAACGGCTCTTTCGCGAGGATTTATTTTATCGCCTGAATGTGCTCACCATCGCCCTCCCGCCCTTGCGAGAGCGCAAAGAAGACATCGTCGCCATCGCCGAGCGCTTTCTTCGCCTGGCCGCCAAGCGTTACGGGCTACCGGTGAAGACCCTCTCTTTCGAGGCCGCCGAAAAGCTCACCGCATACGAATGGCCGGGCAATGTGCGCGAGCTTCGCAATACGATGGACCAGGCAGCCGTGCTCGCCCGGGGCGACAGCGTGATTGCGCATGAAATCGACTTCGCGCCGGCTCGCATCGCCGCATTTCAGGGGAGTGAGCTTGCCACGATGCCGTCTTACGCCCCCACGACGCTCGCTGCGCCCGAGGTTGCGCCGCCCAGCGACCCTCCGTCGCATGCCCCGACCAAAGAAGTGTCCGACGAAGAAGATGATCACCCCATGGTCGTCCGCGTCGCCATCGGAACTCCGATGGCCGAGGTCGAGCGCCTCTTGATCCTGAAAACGTTGAAGGCGGCCGCCGGCAACAAGCAGCGCACCGCGCGCATCCTGGGTATCAGCCGTAGGGGCCTGTACGTGCGTCTGGCCTCGTACGGAGGCTTCACGACCGCGCGCGACGAGCCTGTTGACACCAGCACGTCCTAACTCGCTGGCATGGTATTCGCTCTACAGCCGCCGTTCGCCAGACATGCACCAGGGTACTGGGCATATTTGGCTCACGACGAGTCGGGGCGAACGGAAAAGAGAGAATCATGAAAGCAATCATGGGTTGGGCCGCGATCGGTGTAACGACGCTCGGGGTCATGGGGATCGCCGGCTGCGCTGGGACCCCTGTACCGAATGCGAGAGTGGCGTCCACGGAGGCTGCCATTCGGGCGGCTCAGGAATCGGGGAGCAGCAAGGTTCCACAAGCGGCGCTTCAACTGAAGCTTGCCGAAGAGCAGCTTGCCAGTGCCAAGGCGTTGATTCGTGACAGCGACAACAAGCGGGCCGACTACGTGCTCATGCGCAGCCAAGCCGATGCCGAGCTTGCCATCTCGCTCTCCCACGTCGCCGTCTCGAATGTGCAGGCAGGTGCCGCCGTCGATGAGGCGCGCGCGGTCCACACCGGGACCCCCACGCCTTGAACGTCGTTCAACGAAAATGGAGAATTTCATGAAACTTTTGCGAAAGAATACAATTGTATCCATGGGCAGCATCCTGGCGATGTCCCTCGCCGGATGCGCCTCGACACCCGCGCCCCAGGAGCTCCTCGATGCACGGTCGGCCTACCAGCATGCGCAGAGCGGGTCGGCGATGCAGTACAAGCCCGACCAGGTGCACGAAGCCAAGGTAGCGCTCGACAAGGCCGAGCAGTCGTACGTGGACGATCCGGGGGATCAGAAGACCAGGGATCTGTCGTACGTGGCACAGCGAAAAGCACAGCTGGCCGAGGCCGATGCGGCCAACGCGCAGGCGCAGGCTGTCAAGGGTCAGGCCGAAGCCGACACCAAGCAGGCCACCAAGGGACAGCTCGCGGCAACGCGCGGTCAGCTCGCCATGGCAGGCCAGCAGCTCGGTGCCGCTGGACAGGCCCTCGCGGGAAGCCAGCAGCAGCTCGAAGCAGAAAAGAAGGCGCACGCCGATGCCGACAAGAGGGCCAAGGATGCGCTCGACCGGCTCGCAGCGTCGATTGGCGCCGTGAAGCAGGAGCCGCGCGGGATGGTGATCACCCTCTCGGGTAGCGTTCTCTTCGCGTCGAACAAGGACGCACTCTTGCCCGCCGCGCAAGATCGGCTCGGCCAAGTCGCCGACGCCCTCAAGACGCAGGACGATCACAAGATCGTCGTCGAGGGTCACACCGATTCGCAGGGTTCCGCCACGTCGAACCAGGGCCTTTCGGAGCGCCGCGCGCAGTCCGTGGTAAGCTATCTCATCTCGCGGGGTGTGCCCGCCGATCAGATCCGGGCGCAAGGGCTCGGAGCGAGCCGGCCCATTGCCGACAACACGTCGGCCGAAGGCCGAGCCAACAACCGTCGCGTCGAGATCATCGTGCAGCCGGTTGAAGGTCGATAGAGTCAGTTTCGTTTTCTTATTCGTTGTCCTTGACGCCCAGAATGCCGAACGGGTCAATCCGTTCGGCGTTTTGGTCATTTCAGAAAGTCGGTCCTTTTGATGCAACTCGACATGGCGATGCTGGCAAAGGCGTATCTTCCGAAAACTGCGGCCGCGGTTGTGCTGCTCTCCCTCGGAGCCGCCTGCGGGAGCTCCGACGATTCGGGCTCGGCAGGCAACACCACGAGCACCGGCGCGGCGGGCGCTTCCAACACCGCGACAGGGGGCAACACGGGCGGCGCGACGAACAACACGACGGGCGGCGGAACGGCTGGAAACACGGCTTCGACGGGGCATGTCGTGAATCTCGGAACCGCCTCGACCTTCGCCATGCTCGCCCAGACGGGCGTCGCAACGGTGCCCACCTCTGCCGTGACGGGAAACGTGGGCGTCAGCCCGGCTGCTGCCACGTACATCACCGGATTCTCTTTGACGGCCGATTCGACCAGTGTTTTTTCGACATCGCCACAGGTGACGGGCAAGGTCTACGCTGCTGACTACGCGGCGCCTACCCCATCGAACCTCACGACGGCCATCAGCGACATGCAGCTTGCATTCACCGACGCGGCGGGGCGCGCCCCCGATGTCACCGAGCTCGGAGCGGGAAGCATCGGCGGAATGACGCTCACTCCCGGCGTCTACAAGTGGGGCACGGGACTTCTCGTCCCGACCGATGTCACGCTGAACGGTAGCGCCACCGACGTCTGGATCTTTCAGATCGCCCAGGACCTCACGGTGAGCAGTGGCGCGAAAATCCTTCTGACGGGCGGCGCCGTCCCGGGCAATGTCTTCTGGCAAGTTGCCGGCCTCGCGGCTCTCGGCACGACTGCGCACCTCGAGGGAACTCTTCTCGGTCAAACGTCCATCACCCTTCAAACGGGCGCATCGATCAAGGGGCGATTGCTCGCCCAGACGGCCGTCAGCATCGACGGCAGCGCCGTCGTACAACCCTGAGCCTTCTCGCGACGGCAAGGCCCATTGCCCGGCCCTGACGGGTGGGGTAGACAGCACCATGCGCGTAGGGACTGTCCTCGTCGGCACCGACCTCACCGAGCGAAGCGATCCAGCGATCGTTCGCGGTCATCAGATCGCCGTGGCAAGCGATGCCAGGCTCGTCGTCTGCCACGTTGGGCCCGGTCATGCGGGCAGCCATCCGCTCTTTCCGCAGCATCACCAGGACGACGTGGTCGCTGCCTCCAACCTCGAGCAGAGGATCGCCGATGCCGTCTCTCAGCGGGCGGCCGAGATCACCGGGCGCACCTCCGAGCAATTCGACGTCGTCGTCGACCACGGTGACGTCGTCGCGGTCCTAACCGAGCACGCCGCGCGCCTCGGCGCCGACTTGATCGTGGTGATGGCCGATGGATCCGAGCTCGAAGGGGGCGGTACGGTCACGCGCGATCTCGCGCGCCGGTCGCCCTGCTCGGTTTTCGCGGTCGGTGAGGGCTCTGGCGCCGGTGTCGCCGTCGTGGCCCTCGAGGACGAGATCGAAACGATCCCTGCCCTCGTGACGGCAGCAAGCACCCTACTCGGTAGCTCGCCCGCCAAGGTCGAAGTGATTCTCTTTGTCGACGACCCCAGGATGTCGACGTCTCGGATCACCGACCGCCTGACCGGCCAGGCCGCGGTGATGGGCATCACCCTCGTGCCGTGGTTTGCCGAGGTGGGTGACACGTCGCTCGTGAGTCGTGCCGTCGACGATGGGGCCCTGGGTCTTCTCGTCGTGGCGGCACCCGTTCCCGATGACCTCACGGCTGACTCGCCCAGTCCTCTCGACGACGCGCTGTCGTCCATACGGAGCTCGGTTCTGCTGCTCCGCATTTGACGGAGCGGCGCGCCGCTTCGTTGCCGTTGCTTTTCGTGGAACCCTCGGCGCCGTGACGGCGAAGCAGCCGGCAGCGGGCCTCACCTCGGCAGAGGCTTTGCTTCTCCTCGCCCAATACGGTCCGAACGATCCGACTCCCAAGAAGCAGCGTTCGCACATCGTCGAGCTGCTCTTGCAGTTTGCCAATCCGCTCGTCGCCATCCTGCTGGTTGCGAGCATCGTATCCGGCTTCGTCGGCGAATTCGTCAATGCGGCGATCATCATCGTGATCGTGACGGTGAGCGTCGTTATCAATTTCGTTCAGACGTTTCGATCGCAGCAGGCGGCGCAGCGACTGCGGGCCACCGTGGCACCCACCGCCAGCGTCCTTCGCGACGGCGTCGTCCGGGACGTCAACCGCGCCGACGTCGTGCCGGGCGATGTCATTCGGCTCTCGGCGGGTGATCTCGTCCCGGCCGACGCGAGGCTGCTCGAAGCCAAGGACCTTCATGTCCAGCAGTCGGCGCTGACGGGCGAATCGATGCCCGTCGAGAAAGAGGCCAAGGCGGGTGACACGTCCGAGGCGACGATGGTGCTTCTGGGGACATCGGTGGTCAGCGGCACGGCGACCGCCTTGGTTCTGGCAACCGGGCCGAAAACCGCCTTTGGCGACATCGCGACGCGCCTCACCGTGCGGCCACCCGAAACGGAGTTCGACCGCGGAATCAAGCAGTTCGGTGCCCTCATCATGAAGGCCGTCTTCGGGCTCGTGATGTTCATTCTCGTGGTACGCATCGGAACGCATCGCAGCGGGTTCGAGTCGCTGCTCTTCGCCATCGCGCTCGCTGTCGGTCTCACGCCCGAGTTCTTACCGATGATCACCTCGGTGACGCTGGCGCGCGGTGCGGTGGCGATGGCCAAGCACAAGGTCATCGTCAAGCACCTGTCCGCGATTCAAAACCTCGGCAGCATCGATATTCTTTGCAGCGACAAGACGGGGACACTCACCCGTGGCGTGATGGCGTTCGACTCGTCTTGCGATGCGCTCGGGAAGGCTTCCGACCGGCCGCTCTTTTTCGCTCGCCTCAACAGCAAGTTCGAAACGGGGATCCGCAGTCCCCTCGACACTGCGATTCTCCAACGAGCCGAGACACCCGGCTCGGACGTCTACACGAAAATCGACGAGATTCCGTTCGACTTCGAGAGGCGCCGGCTATCGATCGTCTGCGACAAGACGGGCGACCGATTGCTGATCGTGAAGGGTGCGCCAGAGGGCGTGCTCGCTTGCGCGACGACGTTCGCATCGGCCGAAGGAGACCCGCTCGAGCTCACCCTTGATCTGCGCGCGAAGTGCCGCGAAACCTACGAGTCGCTGAGCGCTCGCGGCTTTCGCGTGCTCGCGGTCGCGACACGCAAAGTTCCCACGCAGCCGGCATATCGTACGACCGACGAAAGCGACCTGCTCCTCGTCGGTTTCGTGGCCTTCGCAGACCCGCCGCTCGAGGGCGCCAGGGAGGCTCTTCTGTCGCTCGAGCGCGATGGTGTACACGTCAAGATTCTCACCGGCGACAACGAGCTCGTGACCCGCCATGTGTGCGCGGAGGTCGGACTCGACGTAAAAGAGATGGTTCTCGGCAGCGAGCTCGAATCGATGAACGACTGGGCGCTGTCTCACGTGGCCGAGCAGACCACGGTGTTCGCGCGCATGTCACCGGCTCAAAAGAACAGGGTCATCTTGGCACTCAAGCAGCGCAGCCACGTGGTCGGGTACCTGGGCGATGGGATCAACGACGCTCCCTCGCTCCACGCCGCCGACGTTGGCGTCTCGGTGTCGTCCGCCGTCGACGTGGCCCGTGACGCGGCGGACATCATTCTTCTCGAAGAGAGCCTCGCCGTACTTCACCGGGGCATCCTCGAGGGGCGAAGGGCATTCGGAAACGTGACCAAATACCTGCTCATGGGGACGAGCTCGAACTTCGGAAACATGTTCAGCATGGCCGGAGCGTCCATTTTTCTTCCCTTTTTGCCCATGCTGCCAACGCAGGTGCTCCTGAACAACATGCTCTACGATCTCGCGCAGATCACCATCCCGACGGACAACGTCGACGCCGAGGTCATCCAAAAGCCGCAGCGTTGGGACATCCGCACGATTCGAAGATTCATGCTGATCGTAGGCCCCATCAGCTCGCTCTACGACTTTCTGACCTTCCTCGTCTTGCTCCGCTTCTTTCACGCCGGCGAAGTTCTCTTTCACACCGGCTGGTTCGTGGAATCGCTCGCCACACAGACTCTCGTGCTCTTCGTGATTCGTACTCCGAAAAATCCCCTGACCAGTCGACCGAGCCTGCCGCTCGTGATCACCACCTTGGCGGTCGTCATCGTGGGCGTCAGCCTACCGTACTCGCCTCTCGCGCACCTGCTCGGTTTCGAGCCACTCCCGGGCGGTTATTTTCTTTTTCTCGTGGGAGCGACGCTGACCT
>JBBSDY010000186.1:0-7123 GCA_038240245.1 Polyangiales bacterium | reverse complement strand
GGACTGGGTGCCCACTTTTGCCGCTTACACGTCCAAGAACGGCCTTCCCGTCGACTTCGTTTCATATCATCAATACACGTCGTTCTCGCCCGACCACAGCGACCACGTTCGGGATGCGCTCGCCGCCAACCACTACTTCGACAAGTCCGAGATGGTGATGGACGAGTACAATCACTTCAATCCGTGGCCCAGGGGCGGCGCACAAGACAAGGCCGGCGCCGCCGTCGAGATGCTGCACGACTTCACGGATTTCTTGAAGCGCCCCGAGATCACGTCCATCAACTGGGCTCAGTTTCAAGAGCCCTGCGACTGCGACCAGTTCATTGGCATCGTCACGCTCGATGGCCACAGAAAGGCGGCGTACAACGGTCTCGCCCTGTACGGCTGGATGCCCGTCGATCGTAGCGGTGTCGACGCATCGGGAGGGCTCGATGCCTTCGCTTCCGCAGAATCGCACCGCGCGGGCCTCATTGTCTCGAATCGCACCGGCGCATCGAAGGACTACCAGGTAACGCTCCACCATCTTCCTTTCGCGAACGGCATGGTGAAGGTTTTTCCGATCGATCCCGGTCACAACAGCTTTCTCGACGGCGCAAACGAGGTTTTGACGCCCACCGCAACCCAGCCCAACGTTGCCGCCGATGGATGGACCTGGAAGGGAACGCTGGCCAACGAGACCCTGGTCGCCTTCCAGATTGAAGACGGCAGCGGCATTTCGCTGGCGCAGCCGAATGCGGTCGCCAGGGTCGTCCGGGTGAATCGCTACTATCCGCACCGCGGAACACCTTCGTACGCGGATTTCGATCGCAAGACATGGATCGCCCGGCTCGGGATGGCGGGCGATGCCGCGGCCGATCAAGAGGTCGGTGTCACGGCAGAAAAGCTGCCCGCTGCGCTGCACTTTCTGGTCACGGCCGACGGACCACTTGTCGCGAGCGATGCCAACAGCCTCTTCGGAATCCGAATCGACTATCTCGGCGATGCGGGCCGGTACACACGCGGCATACTGTTCCACGGCAAGATCGCAGGACAAGACGTCTACCGGTCAGAGCGCACGGCGGTCATGCCCTTCGGGACCGAGAAGGCCCCCGACCAAACCGTGGCCGTTGCCGACTTCTCGGATTTCGTGGTCCCTCTGGCCGAACGCGCGCCCCCAGGATGGACGGGCAGGGTCCAGATCACGTTCATCCTGCAGAACGCCGGAGCGCAAGCACGCGCCGTGGTACGCACGCTCGCGTGTGCGACGTCGGACTGTGCAAGCGGATCACCGGGCGACGGCGGATCGAGCGACTCGAACGGACCGGGCGAGATCGTCGGCGCCGGCGGCCATGGCAATGCAGGCAGCGACGGCGACGTGATCATCCAGGGCGACGGCGGGCACGCCCCACCATCCTCGAGCGCCGGCGGCGACGTCATGCCCGCCGCGTCCGTGGCAAGTCACGATGCAACCAGCGGTTGCGCCTGCTCGATCGGCGAGAACGTCGCGACGCGCGGCGAGGACTGCGGCCTCGTCGTTGGGCTCGCAGGGTTGATCGTGGGACTCGGACGACGCACGGCGCGTCGCCGTTCCTGCACGCCCGAGCAGCTACAGGCCCGCCGGCGACCGACTTGACCTAGCTGCGTTGCTCTACGCCCAACGGTGCCTTGTCAGCGGCGCTCATCCCGTCGTCGGCACCTTCCAGCTCCGTCAGCTGACAGAATTTGCGTATCGCATCGGCACGTCGTCGGCCGCCGAGCTTCTTCACCGCCCGATAGATGAGCACGCGCACCGTCGACCACGAGAGGCCAAGCTCGTAGGCGATGACCTTGTTCGACTCGCCCCGGCTCGCGCGTATCAGAACCTGCCGTTCGCGTGCCGTGAGAAGCTCTTGCTGACGTCGCTCGCGCACCACGAAATATTGCTGGCCGTCTCGCTGAAAGGTGCTGATCACCACGAAACCCGCTGCGTTCAAGAGTCGTATTCCCGTATCCTTCATGGGTGCGGCCATGGAAGGCACACGTCTCAGGAGCAAGACACGGACCACCGTGGCAAGCCGTGAGGACCCGAGCACGGCCGTGACGACGGCGCCAGTCTCGTGAGACTGGGCGGGCGCGCCCAGCGCGGGCCCGCCCATGTTGGGCAACGCTGTGAAGTCCGGGCGCTTGGCGTTAATGTACGACGATGTCCTGTCACGGGCTCAGCGCTGCGCGCACGGCCCTCGCCCGATGTGTGCTCCTTCTCGCGTGCAGCTGCTTGCCGAGCCTCGTCATCGACCCGCCGCTTTCCGATGGCGGTCTCGCCGCTTCCGAAGCTGCATCCGACGAGGCCGCCGGATCCGACGTTGCGCCCATGAGCGACGGCGCCGCCGCTCGCCCAAGTTGCCAGGGGCTACCGGCGAAGTGCGGCAAGTTGGAGCTCGACTGCTGCGACGCTCCCCTTGTTCCCGGAGGCACATTTCCCATGGGCCGCTCCACCGAGGTCGGCAACAGCGACTACTTCCCGGCTCCATTCGACTGGGACATCCGCCAAAGCTCCTTCGAGGTTCCTGAGCACGCCGTCACCGTGGGAGACTTTCACTTCGGTCGCTTCGAGGTCACTGTCGCTCGGTTCCGTCAATTCACGGCAGCCTTGCCGTTCCTCCCCGATGAAGGAGCAGGCGGGCATCCTCACTTGCCCGGCTCGGGGTGGCAGAGCACCTGGAACGCGATGCTTCCTGCCTCCGCAGGCGAAATGATGTCGCGAATCGCCGGCGCCTCCGCCAAAGATCCCGCCAGGGCGCTCGAAAACAGCCCTATCACCGGCATGAATTGGTACGAGGCGCTTGCGTTCTGTATCTGGGACGGCGGGCGCCTTCCACTGGAGTCCGAATGGGAGTATGCCGCGGCAGGCGGTGATGAGAATCGGCTGTTTCCTTGGGCGTCCAATCCCTCGGTCGTGCCCAATTGCGACTACGCCAACGGTGGGTTCTGTGGTGGCGGCCTCTTTGCTGTCGGGGATTGTCCGGCGGGCGTTTCGAGGTGGGGGCAATACGACCTGGCCGGCAACGCCGCCGAGCTCGTCTTCGACGCGTTCGATCCCGCGTGGTACTCGCGGCAAGAGATTGCGCGAGGATGTGACGATTGCGCGAACGTTCCCGCACTGAACATGACGCACGCTGTCCTGAGCCGCGGAGGAGACCGAGATTTGCTCGCCGAACGGCTGCGGTCCGCGGCGCGCCTGGAGGCCGGCAGCAGCGAAGGCCGATCCGACGCCAGGGGGTTTCGTTGCGCCTATCCTTGAGACGTTCTCGAAACACCGCGCTCGTGATCCTTGCCTGGAGCGAGGCCGCTTGCTTGCCCAACTACGACGTGGCTGCAGGCCCGACGGGCCCGCGAATGAACATGGACGCCGCGGCCCAGGTCAGCGACGCTTCGCGTGGTGTCGCTGAGGACGTCAAGAATCGCCTCGAGCTTGACGCGAATAGCTCTGGCGTCGACGCGGACGCGACCACCCAAGGTGACTCACCGATCCGTTCGCCGATCGTCACCACGCTGCCGACCACCGATGCCGGACTCACGGTCACGCTCTTCACTCTTCCGGACTCGATCCATGTGGGGGCAATCGCCGTCGACCCAAAGGACAACGTCTGGTTCGTCGAATCGCAACGAGCGGCACTCGGCAAATTGTCGCCCTTGGGTTCACTCACCGAATACGCCATCGAAGCAGAAGCGAGGACCATCCTCAGCGGCCTTGATTCGACGATGTGGTTCGGAGAGGACAACGCGCCCCGCATCGTCGCCCTGAGTTCCGTCGGTATGGCCACCACGATTGTCGACGCTTCGCCCGGCTCGATCTTTTCGCTCGCCATGGGACCCGATGGGAACATCTGGCTCGCCAACCCAGTGAGCGCCGAGCTGGGTCGCTTCGGCCTGGATGGCCAGAATCTCAAGCGATTCCCGGTACCGTCGGGGAGCGGTCCCGCCGCGCTGACCACCGGACCCGATCAAAACATCTGGTTTACCGAGGGCCCGAACGGACGGGTAGCAAGGTGCACCCCCGACGGACATATCGACGAATTTGGCCCCACTCCCAGCTTCACGTCCGCCATCGTCAGCGGATCGGACGGCGCCGTGTGGTTCACGGAGATCGAGGGGCAAGCCCTCGGACGCGTGACCACCGACGGAATGCTGCAGCAGTTTCAGCTCGACGACACGCCGGCCTTTCTCGCCTCGGACCGTGCCGGGTATCTCTGGGTCACCTTGCCCAATCAGCTCGAGCTTGCTCGGATCGATCCCCGGGTTCTTGGGACAAGAGCATCGGGGTCGCATGTCGAAGTCGTAGCGACGGTGCGTCTCGGCGCTGGGCAGAAGCCGTTTCTCGTCGCATCGGGGAGCGGGTCACTTGGCGCTGACAACGTTTGGTTTACGTTGCCACCATCGGGAATCGGAATGATCACGTACTAACCAGAGGACGCTAGATTATGCCGTACTTCTTCATCAGACGCTTGAGCGCATAGCGGCTGCTAAGTCCGAGCTCGCGCCAGGCCTGCTCACGCTTGCCCCCATGTTGCGCGAGCGAGGCTCGTATCTGGTCGGCGGTGACCTCCGTGCGCGAAGTCGAATCGCGTTCCCCTTCGGAAATGACCAGAGCATCCTCGACCTCGGGCGTTCGATCGAGCGCGTCGCCCGCGCTCGTGGCGATCGATCGGAGCAAGAGCGACTCGAGCTCCCGCGCATGGGTTCGGTACGCGTGCTGAACGAGCGCTTTTGCGAGACGTGGGGTGGTACGCGATCGTAGAACGTTGCCTTCGCGCGTCGCAAGAAATCGCTGCATCGTGGCGGGCTCCTTGTGCGCGATCGACGTGAGCAGATGCTGGACGAGGAATGGGATGTCCTCACGGCGGTCGTTGAGCCCGGTCGTGCGTATTCGCAGCTTGAAGCGCGCACTGAAGTCGACTTTGAGCATGTCGATCGAACGGTTCGTGGCACCGATCAATCGGACGTCGACCGAGCGCGGGCGAGCGTCGCCGAGGCGCTGGTACTCCCCGGCCCCATCGAGCACACGGAGAAGGTGCGCCTGCAGTTCCTGCGGCAGCTCGCCGATCTCGTCGAGAAACAGTGTCGAGCCGCGCGCCTGCCCGAACAGGCCTGGTCGTTCGGGACTGCCCGCGTTGGGGTAGTTGGCGGCCGCTCCAAAAAGCTCGGCATCGACGAGCCCCGCCGGAAAGGTCGCTGCATTGCGGGCGATCATGGCCTTGGCAGCGCGGCGGGACGAAGCGTGCAGCGCCTGGGCGACCAGCTCCTTACCGGTGCCGCTCTCGCCGAATATCAAAACATGCTCGTCGCTCGGTCCCATGAGCGCCAAGTCATTGCGGAGACCCCACACGTCGTGGCTTTCGCCCACCATTCCGTGCGGATCCGCTGCGCCGAACTCGAACTGGGCGCGAGCTTGGCCCGCTGCAAAGTCGAAGGGTCTCGGGCAACAGAGCAGCACCAGCTGCCCGGCCAGCTCGACCATTTCGCCGGCTCCTAACGTAACGCGTGCGTGCTTGAACCCATCTTCGCCAAGGAGCGGGCAGCGTCCAGTGTTCTGTATCTCGATGCCGCCCCGCCGCGTCCACATCCGAAGTTGGTGCCGGGAGACAAAGCGATTCGTGAAGGGCTCGGCCCGATCGCACCGGCCTGGACGTTGTCGAAGTAGGTGCAGCCTTTCTGGCTCGGTGTCGTCACCTGTCGCTCTTCCGAAAATCCACCCGGATGACGAGAACGCGCTCGGAAACCGAAGCACTTCGCCGAGCCGCGATCCCTCGGGATCCCAGACGACCACCAGGGCCAGTAGCTCTCGCGCCGCGTCCTCTTGCGGCTTGTGGATCGAGACCGGGTCGAGCGTGCTCGTGTCGGACAAGTCGAGCGATTGTAACACCCCTTTCCCGCGCTCGCGCGGCACGGTAGCCTCCGACGAGTGGCAAGAAGGATCAAGGCCTGGAAACCCGGCCAAGTCGTGGCCGGTCGGTACCGACTGATCGCCGAGTTGGGCCGAGGCGGAATGGGCTCGGTCTGGCGTGCTCACGATCGATCGATCGGGGCCGAAATCGCCATCAAGCGGTTGCACAGTGCGCGCTTGCTCGAGCGTGATGCGCTTCGTCGTTTTCGCCGCGAGGCCGAGGCGGCGGCGGTTCTGCGCAGTCCGCACGTCGTGCAGGTGTTCGATCACGGACTCGACGGCGGCGCGCCGTACATCGTCATGGAGCTACTCGAGGGTGAGAACCTCGCGACCAAACTCTCGCGCCTCGGCAGGCTGTCGATGCGACAGACGGCAGAGATCGTGACCCAGCTGGCGCGCGCGATCGACCGCGCACACGCGGCTGGCATCGTGCACCGCGATCTCAAGCCCGCAAATGTATTCCTCGTGAAAAACTCCGACGAAGAAGTGGTCAAAGTACTCGATTTCGGCGTCACCAAGGTCTTGCATGGCGCGCTCGATTCGACCCAAGAAACGCAAACCGGAACGCCTGTCGGCACGCCGAGCTACATGAGCCCGGAGCAAGCGCGTGGATCGGAGGTGGGGCCGTCGACCGATTTGTGGTCCATCGGCATCATCGCGTTCGAGTGCCTGACCGGAGCCCCGCCCTTCGCGGGAAAAACATTCGGCGAGCTGGTGCTGAAGCTCTGTACCGAGGCGCCGCCCGTGCCTTCGCGGGTGACCCAAGTGCCCACGGGGTTCGACGATTGGTTCCTGCGCGCAGCGCAGCCCATGCCGCAAGATCGTTTCAAGTCGGCCAAGGCGATGGCCGATGGGCTCCGTCACCTCGCGCAGCTTCCGGAGATGACCGATCGTGACGAGAGTCCCCCCGCGCAGCCACATACGACCGACCAGTCGACGTTCGATCCGCGGAGCGGTGGTCCACCGACGGCGACAGGCGATGAGCAACGATCGATGGAGCCATCGATGCTATCCATCGCGAGTGCGCCACGCTTCAGGACGAGAACCCTGGGTAGCCTTGCGGTGTTGGTGGGCGGAGCGATTGCCCTGGCCTTTTTCGTGAGCGGCGGACAACGCAAGTCTCTCGAGGCAGCACGAAGCACACCCGCAATGTCGGCCGAGACAATGAGTGTGCCGGTCGCCGCTCCAACCGAGCCTTCGGCCAGCGGTGCGATCGCCGTT
>JBBSDY010000185.1:0-7143 GCA_038240245.1 Polyangiales bacterium | reverse complement strand
GATCGCCGGCGAAAGCGCGTGGGGGAACGTGGCGGTCTCGCTCGCGCCTCGGGCCCGGCTCCTCGAGCTCGGAAAGATGCAGAGTCCTCCGCTCGACGGACCGGTCGATCTTCGCGACATGGTATCATCGGCCCCGTGAGCTCCCCGCCGAGCAAGCCCTCGTCGAAGCGAAAGGAGCCGCCCTCGACCAAGGGTCATGCCCTTCTGCCGCGCATCCACGGCCGCGGCCAGCAGCGGCTGGATGCCATCCTCGATTTCGTGATCTTCGCCGTCCGCTCGATACCGCTGTCGTCGCTGCTCGACGAGGCGCCCAAGCGAATCGCGGACATCGTCGGGGCCAACGTGGCGTCGCTTTATCTGCTCGAGGGTGGCGGCGACGAGCTGGTCATGCGCGGCAACGTCGGATTTCCCGACCGGGCGCTCGGTCAGGTCCGCCTCTCGGTCGGCGAAGGGATTACCGGCACGGTCATCGAGTGCATGCGGCCGATCTCCGTGGCGATTGCCCAGCAGCACCTCGGCTACCGGCATTTCCCCGAGCTCGGCGAAGAAGAATTTCCCGTCTTTGCGGCGGTTCCTATTTTGGGCCGGGCAGGGGCGCTGGGCGTGCTCACCGTCCAGCGCCGGGGGAACGTTCCATGGAACGACCATGACATCGAGCTTTTGGTCGCGCTCTCTTCCTCGATTGCGGCCGCGGTTCGGCACGCCGATTTGCTCGATAGCGTGCGCGAGCGAGGTCCCCGACGAACGGGGGGTGGAACCCGCAAGGTGACGCTGCCAGGGCGCCCCCTGGTCAAGGGAAGGGCGCTCGGAGCCCTCGCGGCGCTACGGCGACCCCCCGCGCGACCCAAATCGGGCCCCGCTCCCGACGACGAGGGAAAAAGGCTACAGGGCGCCTTCGATCTCGCCGAGAAGGCGCTGCGGGTATTCGCGGCGCGGGCCAGCGCCAAGGGGCTAGGTAAAGAGTCGTCGTTTCTGTTCACGTACCTTCAGATCGCGGCCGACGCGCGCCTGCGCGGTCGCGCAGCGGAGCTCGTGGCCGAGGGGGCGGGAATCGCTCACGCGCTGGGACAAGTGGCACGCGAGGCCACGCGTGCCGCGTCGCGGTTGTCACGCGATCCGTTCATGGAAGAGCGGGCGCGCGACATCGAAGACCTCTGCGACGCGGTGTTCATGCGGGCGTCCAACGATCCGCGGGTCACGCTCCCGACCAAGGCGGTGCTCATGGGCGATCAGCTCACCGTGTTCGATCTGCTGATCTCGGCGCGCGCCCAGCCGGCTGGCTTGGCTCTCACCGAACGCGCGGTCGGGCCGCGGACGTCCGTTCTTCTGCAGCTCCTCAAGGTGCCGGCCCTGGTCGACGTGGCCGGACTCTTTCGCTGGGCGACCGAGGGCGACATCGCCCTGCTCGATGCCGATCACGGTCTGCTCATCATCAACCCGAGCCGGGCCGAGATTGCCATGCTCCGGCGTGAGCGTCGCCCCGACAGCCAGGCGGCCCCGGCGACCGACGAAAGCAAGCAAGGAGTCGATCCGCTGCCGGACTCGAGCTAGCATCAACGAAGCGATTCAAAAGAATTGCGACGACGAGAAACTTTTCCGCTCGGCGGACGTCCAAAGAGAGGCGCATGGCGAGAGTATCCCGGCCCCCTGGCTTCGACATGACGTACCAACCGGTCAAGACCCAGACATTTGGGCCGCCGGCCATGTCGCACCTGCCCTCCATCATCTATATGACGCTGGCCCTCGGCCTTGTGGCCGTGGTCCTTATCGGCTCTGTGTCGGCGAGCGGTAGCTGGCTCTTTCGCTACATCGTCGAAGAAGACGCGCAACGTTTGCTGGGGGCGCGCACGCTGGCGGTCATCGTCTTCGCCAGCGCGCTCGCTTCGGTCGCCAAAACGCGGATGCGAGGGGTCATCATCCATCCCGAGGGCCTCGAAACGCGGGACATGCTCGGTGTCGGGTGGCCCAGGGTCCGGCGTTACGCGTGGCCGCAGATCGACAAGATCGTTCTCGACGCCGGCCAGACCATCGCCGTCGACTTGTGGGACGGCCGTCGCGAGTGGCTCCCCAAGGTGGGCGCCCGCGATCAGCTCGCCGCCGTGCTCGAAAGAATCGCCATGGCCCGCGCCATCCCCATCAGCGGCGGCACCGGCATGTTCGATCCCCCAGAAGACATCGAATACGAATGACCGTTCCCGCCAGTTGAGGGCTCCTGATTGAACCGCCACGGCGCCAAGAGATTGGTTGGGTAAAGCGCGCCAATGGCTTTTGGTTCCCGAGCCAACGGCACTGCTCGCAGGACTGCAAAAAAAACCATTCTGGCCGTGGCGCCTTGGCGGTTTCTGCGAGCCGTTTCGCCTGTGGGTCTAGGCGCGAAACTCTAGCTTGGCTTGTTCGAGCAGGGCCGGGTCTTCGAGGAGATCGGCGGTGGTGCGGGCCATGGCTTTGGCGGCGATGAGCATGGTGTCGAGGCCGCGCGGACTGGCGGCGCATGCCGCGAACTCATGTTGGTGGCACGTGGTCGCACCCGTTTCGCAGATCTGTAGCCACGGGTGGATGGCCGGAAGAAACTGGGAAACGTCGCCCATGTCGGTGGAGCCAGCTCCCACGGTGGGATCGGACTCGCGGGCAACGCGCCCCAGCGTGCCCAGGTGCTCGCCGAAACGGCGCGCGAGCGTCATGTTGTTTTTCATGTTGCGGTAGCCGCGTCGCTCGCCAATCGTGACCTTGACGTCGCAGGCGAGGGCGGCCGCCGAGGCACACCGCCGGACGATTCCTGCCACGCGCTGCAGCTCGTTGTCGTCGAGAGCGCGAACCGAGAATTGCGCTCGCGCCCGCTCGGGGATGATGTTCGATGCCTGGCCGCCCTCGACGATGTAGCCGTGCACACGCGCGCCGTCTCTCATGTGGATGCGCTGGCCATCGATGAGCCGGAAAGTCTCCATGCAAGCGGTGAGGGCGCTCGTTCCGTCCCACGGGGCGAGCGCCGCGTGGGAAGCCTTGCCCTCGAAGGTGAAGTCGAAGTACGTGCTCGCGAGAGCGATGTGGGCCAGAAGATCGCGATCGAAGGGGTGGAACATCATGGCAGCGTCGACGTCGCGAAAAACGCCCGCTTCGAGAAGAGCGATCTTGCCTCCGCCGCCTTCTTCGGCGGGCGTTCCGATGAGCTCGACCGTGCCGGCCAGCTCGCGGCGCACCGCGTGAAGCGCAAGAAAGGCCCCAAGGGCGCCCGCGGCGATCAAATTGTGACCGCACGCGTGCCCGATCTGGGGCAAGGCGTCGTACTCGGCAAGGATGGCCACCTTGGGCCCCTTGCCCGAACCGATGCGGGCGCGAAACGCCGTGGCCAGTCCGCCCGTTCCCTCTTCGAGCGTGACGTCCTCGAGGCGAGCCGCTTCGCGCAGCCAGGCGGACGCCTGGTGCTCGCGGTAGCTGAGCTCGGGATTCGCATGAATCTTGCGCGCGATCTCCGAGAGGCCTGGCGCCTGGGCGTCGACGTGTGCATCGAGGCTTGATCGCAGAAGAGCCATGACACGAATATACCATCGATCATGACCGGCTCCTGGGTTCGACTTTGCCGACTTCGAGATGCCTGCGCGCAGCGCGCTCGAGGCACAGTTTTCGGGCAGCCGCGCCATCATCGAGCGATTTACGCGTAGCTGATCGACGCCGATGGGCTAGACTCCGCCGCAGCTTGAGCTCGCCCCGTGACTTCTTTCGCAAGTTCGCGCACCTGACGTCGCGCGGTGTCGGTTCGCCGTGGGCGTTCATCTCGGCGGTGCTGGTCATCGTCGTGTGGGGGACCACCGGGCCGATCTTTCACTTCTCGGACACCTGGCAGCTCGTCATCAACACCGGGACCACGATCGTCACGTTTCTCATGGTGTTCTTGATTCAGAACACCCAAAACCGTGATGCCATCGCCATTCACATCAAGCTCGACGAGCTCATTCGCGCCCTGAAGGGCGCCCGCAACAGGCTGGTCGATCTCGAAGAGTTCTCCGATAAGCAGCTCGAAGAGCTGCAGCAGGAGTTTCGGCGTCTGGGTGCCGAGCCGACGGAGCCGCCCAAACCGCCAAGAGCGCATCGACCACGAAAGAAGGCCGGCGCAACCTCACCGCTCGACGATGCCGAGCACGGTCCGAGCGCCGCCGACGAAGAAGGCGATCGTCCGGACCCCGTCAACGGCGACAAGCCGCAGCCTACTTGACCTCGAGCAGCTCGACCTCGAAAACGAGGGTGGAGTTGGCTGGAATCACCGGGGGAAAGCCCTTGGCTCCGTAGGCGAGGTGCGGCGGGATGGTCAGCTTGCGGAGCGAGCCGACCTTCATGCCGGCCACGCCCTGGTCCCACCCCTTGATGACCTGGCCCGCGCCGAGCGAGAACTTGAAGCCCTCGCCCCGGTCGCGCGAGCTGTCGAACTTTTGGCCGTTGGTGAGGGTGCCCACGTAGTGAACGACCACGGTTTGTCCCGTCTTGGCCTCGGCCCCGGTGCCAACGTTGAGATCTTCGATCTTGAGCTCGTCCATGGGAGTTTCCTCGCAGAGCCGGTTTGCGCTGTCAATGGTTCGTGCGGAGGGGCTCGGCGTTGACGGTGCCGGGGATGATGACGAGCACGGTCCCCTGGCGCGCCCTAGGCTCGCATGGCCTCGACGGGACTCATCCGCGACGCGCGCCAGGCCGGAAAGAGACCGCCGATCAGTCCCATTCCCGCGGCCACCGCGAACGCCGTGACGATGCTGGAAACGTTGGGCTCGAAGCCGATCACGATCTCGGACCAGCTGGCGAAGTTCATCATGGTGAACTTCACGAATCCGAGCCCGAGCGAGGCGAGCGCGCCCACCGTGCCGCCTGCGAGCGCGAGCAAGATCGACTCGAGGAGAAACGACGAGATGATGGCGAAGCGCGAGAACCCGAGAGCGCGCAGCGTGCCGATCTCGCGCTGGCGGTTGGCCACCGCGGCGTACATCGTGATCATGGCGCCGATGACCGCGCCGATGCCGAAGAAAAAGGCGATCACGAAGCCGAGCGCGGTGATGAGGATCGAGATCCCCTGCGACTGCTTCTCGTAGTATTCCGATTCGCGCATGGCCTGCATGTTGAGCTGGCGATTTTCTTCGATCGAGGCCTTGAAGCCGTCGAATTTGCTCGCACTCTCGAGGTGTCCACGCACGGACGAGACCAGGCCTTCGCGGCCGAATCCGGTGCGAATCGTGTTGAGGTCGGCCCAGACTTCGGACTCGAAGGACGATCCTCCGTCCTCGAACACGCCCACGACGCTGACTTGACGATTCTTCTTCAGCTCGAACGACTGGCCGAGCTCGACGCCCTTGAAGCGACCGCGAATTGCCCGCCCGACGACGACCTCGTCGGTGCCGGGCTTGGCCTCGCGGCCCGCAATGATGTGAGCGTCGGTGCGGAACTTGAGGACGTTTTCCGGAACGCCACGCACCTGCACGTTGCTAAAGCCATCGACCCCCATCTTGTCGAGTAGAATCACGACGAGCAGCTCGCCGATCCCCTGGGGCGCGCCATCGGTTGCGTGGGCGATTCCGGGGGTGGCGAGGACCATTCCGACGGCGGGCTCGTCGATGGTGCTGGACAGCTCGTTGTCGGCGCCCTTGCGCAACACCACCACACCACTGGGATCGGCCGAGCGGCCCAGCGTTTTTTTGATGCCATTGTTGAGCATGAGCACCGCGGCCACGACGAAGACGACCAGGGCCAGGCCGAATGCCGCCGCGGCCGTCGTGGTCTTGCGCACGGCGAGATTGCGAAGGTTGTAGTTGATGGGAATCATGGTCGGCCTTTCTCAGCCCACCCGTCGTAGGGCGTCGATGATGGATAGCTGCGAGGCTTGTCGAGCCGGAATGAGCGACGCGACGGCAGCAAGGGTGACCGACAAGAGCACGGCGACCGCCGCCGTCACCGCGTTGACCCGGAAATACGGAAAGAAGCTGCCCATGTTTTCTTCGAGCCAGCGGCCCATGCCTTGCTGGACAACGGGGTAGGAGAGGGCGACGCCGATCAACCCCGAGAGCAGCCCGATGGTGAGCGCCTCGCCGATGACGAAGGTGGCCACGTGCTTCGGCGAGAAGCCGAGCGCGCGCAGCACGCCGTATTCGCGCGTTCGCTCGCGCACCCCCATGGCGATGGTGTTGCCGAGGATGAGCATCATGATGAGCAAGATGATGATCGACACGATGTCGAGTGCCGTCAGAATGGCCGAGAAGCCGGCCATGAACGAGTTGTTCATGGCGCGCTCGCTCATGGTCGTCGTTTGAATGTCCTTTTCGTCGAAGATCTTGTCGACGGCGGCGGTGATGTTTGCCGAGTCCTCGGGGTGGTCGACGCGGCTCACGATCCACCCGATCTGGTCGCGCCTGCGCTCGGGAACGGATTCGTTGAGGTAGTTCCAGTGAAAGACCAACTGCGAGCGGTCGATGGACTTGGCCGTCGCTTCGTAGATGCCGTCGATGTTGAAGTCCCAGTCGCCGGGAAAGATGGTTCCGGTGAGGGTGAGCTTGTCGCCGACCTTGACGCCCAGCTTGCGGGCCAGCACATCGCCCACGATGGCGCCCCGACGGTCTTCGAGCCAGCGCGCCTTGTCGTCCGGCTTGACCACCGCCTCGCTGTAGACCTCGAAGAACGTCGGCGGATCGACGGCGAGGGTGGCGAAGAACTCGTTGGGGAGCTTGGGATCCTTGCCGCCGAACCAGTTGGCCCACGTGGCCTGCTTGATGCCGGGCACCTCGCGGACGGTGTCGACGTACCGTTTGGGTATTGGTAAAATGAACGAAATCTTGTTGCGGGTGGCCAGCCGGTCCTTGGCGGCGTACTCGGCGCCGACGTTCCACGCCCACAGCACGGTGCGCAGCAAGATGAACGCGAGGACGGCGACCGCTCCCCCGAGGACCGTGAGCCCGGTGCGCGTCTTGTTGCGCCAGACATTGCGGATGCCGATGCCGACGATGTTCATATGAGAACACCCTTGTCGAGGCGCCGCAGAACGCTGGCCCTTTCAGCGGCCTGCGGATCGTGCGTCACCATGAGGATGGTTTTCTTGAACTCCTTGTTGAGCTTCTCGAGCAAGGTCAGGATGTCGTCGGCGCTCTTGCGATCGAGATCACCGGTCGGCTCGTC
>JBBSDY010000184.1:0-7153 GCA_038240245.1 Polyangiales bacterium | reverse complement strand
GCGCCGGCGCACGCCAGACCAAACGCGATGGGCGCGAAGGCCAGCGCGAACACCACCGCCACCGGCGCCGCCAGGCCGAGCATCACCAACGTTCCGACGATCGCCAGTCCGGTGGACAGCGCGGCCTCGAGCACGCTGTCCGCTCCGCTCGCTCGCGCCACGAGGTAACCCGACGCCGGGAAAGCCAAGAGCACGCCGAGACCGATAAGAGCGAGGGGAATCGCTCCGGTGAGCTCGCCTTCGTCGACCGTGCCGAAGTCGACGCCCAGGCGCCGCCCGATGACCACCGCTCCCACGACACACGTGATGATGACGCCCATCGTGACCAGCGCTCCCAGCACGATCCACTGCAACATGACCGGTCGTTCGGCCTTGCGAAGCGCATCGCGCATGGCGCGCAGCGACGGGGGAGGCGGAAGGCTCGGCAGAAACGCAAGGCGTCCGTCACCGAACCGGGGCAGCGCCTTGGGAACCATCTCGCGAGCTCCCAGGTAAGCGACGATCACGATTCCCAACGACAGTGGCAGCGATCCCAGAAGCGCGGCGAGCCCCTTGCCGAAGACCAGGTGGTCGTAGAGACCACGCAGCGCGGTGGCGGCCACCCAGGCAAGAACGAACACCCGATCCATCGGTCGCCCGAGCGCGCGCGACCGCCCCATGGCGTAGCCCCACACCGCGCCCGCGAAGACGCGCGCGATCGTCGCGAAACCTGCGCGTACCAGCAGCAGCGCGCCCTCGTACCCCTTGAGCGAAGCTCCGCGCAGCAACAGGGCGAGCTCGATCGAGGCAAAGCCGATCGCCACGGCCGATCCCAAAAGTACGCCGTCTCGGGGTCCTCGCACGAAGCGCGGTCGAAGCCCGAACAGAACGCCCGTCTTGCTCGCTTCTTCGAGGGGCGCGAAGAGGAGCACCGTTGCGAGCATGGATGACAGAGCCCCCGTCACCTGCGCCTTGGGATCGACGCCCAGCCACGAAGCGAGCGCCCGGACCAGGAGCTCCACGGGAAGCGCCACCAGCACGCCCCCCGCGAGGGCAGCCAGCACGCCGCGCTTTCGTTCGCGCGTCCGTTTGGGATCGGTCGCGGCGTGGCGAAACCAGGGCAGAACTCGCCAGTCGGGAAAGAGCAGCGCGAGATAGAGCGCTGCCGGGGTGAGGGCGAGAGCGAACCACATGCGTCAATCCACGACGAACCAAGCGTCGCTGGCGGAAGGCGTCAGGTCAAATTCCAGGCGGAGGAATCGAGTCGCGGGCGGTGTGTTTTTTGCGCGATAGCTGCCACAGGGCCTCGAACAGGCCCAGCATCACGTAGAAGCCCAGCAGCCACACGAGCACGAAGGCGGGCTTGAGCCGCGCGTAGATGAGCGCGCTCGAGCCCATCGCGAACGCGACGACGCCGATGGTGCGCGCGTTCAGCTTGAGGTCCTTGAACGACCGGAAGCGCACCGTGGAGACCATCAACGTCGACAAGAGGAAGGTGATGCCGAGGATCGGCCACGACCAGGCTTCGACGCTGAGGCGTGCGTCGATGGCGTGGTTGGCGACGATCAGCGAAATCAAAATGCCCGCCGCCCCGGGGATGGGCAGACCCACGATGTACTTGCCCGGCTTGCTGGGGGTGCCGCTGGTGTTGGTGGACAGGACATTGAAACGGGCGAGGCGCACCGCACCGCACCCGAGAAACACGAAGCACGCGGCCAGCGCCGCTTCGGGATGGTGGGGCGCAGTCCACTGGTAGACCATGAGGGCGGGGGCGACGCCGAACGACACCACGTCGGCCAGCGAGTCGATCTCCACGCCGAAAGCGCTCTGCGTCTTGGTCATTCGGGCGACCCGACCGTCGAGCATGTCGAAAATCATGGCGAAGATGAGCAGCACGGCCGCCCGGTAGATGTCGTCTTCGCTGCCGCGCGCTGCGAGCCGAATGGCGTCGAACCCGCAGAAAATGCTGGAGAGTGTGATGAGATTCGGCAAGAGAAACAAGGTTTTGCCTAGCTCCAGCCTGCGTCGCTTGCGCCTCATCCGTCTCCTCTCGATAGGCTTTGGCCAACCCCTGGGCGGGGACCGGCGCGGACCAAGAACGGTACCGCGCCCGCTCAGGCCCGTCCAGAGCTCGGGAGGCCCGGCCCCCACGGCTTGCGCTCCCGACGCCAGATTTTGGCCTATTCGTAGCCCGCGTCGTACGATCGGGGAACGTGCGGTACATCTCGTGTCGGCTGCTCGCTGGGCTTTTGGGGGTTTTTCCCCTGGTTGCCGCTTGCTCGCATCAAGATCCGGCCGACCGTAGCGTCGAGGCCATGAAGGCCGAAATCACGCAAATCCAGGCCGATCGAGACAGGCTCGACACCCGCCTCGAAGCCCTCGAAGCCGCCGAGCAACGCCGTGACGATTCCGAGCATCGCCCCCCCCAACCCCGGCGCGCCGAGATCGTTCCCAAGCTCGCTGTCGTGCGGGTCGGCGAAGGAGACGCTGGCCATGCGCAGCTCGCTCCGACCGAGGGTGAGGCGGCCGACATCGGTTCCGAGGCCGACGGACCCCGGCCTGTCGTCGAGGCCGCTGGATACCCGGTAGGCGCAGGTGGCGGCAAGCGAGGCCGTCAGGGGCAGCGCTCGGACAACCCAGGTCTCTCCCCGGAAGCGAAGCACGACTACGACGCGGCGCTCTTGCAGGTCCGGGCGAAGCAATACGACAAGGCCCTCGAGGCCTTCACGGCCTTCCTCGTGCGCTACCCCGATCACGTTTATGCCGACAACGCGATGTACTGGCGAGGCGAATGCTTCTACGCCAAGGGCGAGCTCGCGAAGGCCGCCGAGCAGTTCGAAGGCCTTCTGGCGCGCTTTCCGTATGGCAACAAGGCGCCCGACGCGCTTCTCAAGGTCGGCCTCTGCCAGGAGCGGCTGGGCTCGCACGAGCAAGCACAGAAGACATTTGCCGAGCTGAAAGAGCGGTATCCCAAGAGCGAAGCGGTGCGGCTGGTCCCCCGCCCATGAAGGAAATCATGAAATCCACGTTGTTTGCGCCGATTCTCGTCTCGCTTGTCGCCCCGTTGCTCGTTTCGAGGGCGAGCCAAGCCCAGGACCCCGGCGGTGCGGCGCCCGGCGGCGCGGCTCCCGGCGGAGCGGCACCGGGGGCAGGTGCTCCCTCGAATGACAGCCCCGCGTCCGGCGAGGGACCCGCCCAGAACCCCGGCGCGATGCCAGCCCCTGCCTCTCCTGGCGCTGTCTACTTGCCACCCTATGGGACGCCCGCCGCGCCGCCCGTCAACCAGAACGGCCATCTGCCTTCCAGCTCGCAACCGAGCAACGACATCAGTCGCGCTCAGGATGGCTTCGACTTTGGCGCGGGCGCCGGAGGTCCGACCGTCTTGCGCGGTAGCGCCAACGGCCCATTTTCGCCTACCGAGCATTTCTCAGTGTCCGAGGATGGCGGCGGCGTGCCCCCCGTGCACGTCGTCAAACGCGGCGACACCCTATGGGAGCTCTGTGATCGCTATTTCCGCAACCCCTGGGATTGGCCCCGCATCTGGAGCTACAACCCCGAGCTGCAGAACCCGCACTGGATCTACCCCGGCGACCAGATCCGAATGCAAGCCAACGTTCCGTCGGGCACGCCCACCGACCAGGGCCCGACGACGGCAGGGCGATCGCAAGGCGGGGTGACCCGGTTCGTGGGGCGACAGCGGGGGGTGCCGCAAAATACGGTGTTTTTGCGCGATCAGGGGTACATCGAAGACCCTGTCAAGGACGTGTGGGGCGAGGTGTCGGGCAGCCCCGAAGATCAGCTCCTGCTGAGCGAGGGCGACAACACTTACCTCGAGATCAAGCCCGAGCACGAAGTCAAACCAGGACAGGAGCTCACCGTCTTTCGACCTCTCGTTCGTACGTTCAAGGGCGACGCCAAGGGGACACTCGTGGCGATCCTCGGAACGGCGCTGGTTGAAAAGTGGGATCCGCAAACGCGCATCGCGCGGGCCAAGCTGACCGAGTCGCTCGACGTCATCGAGCGCGGCGCCAAGGTGGGTCCGGTGGGACGACGCTTTCAGGTCGTTCCCCCCGTTCGCAACGTGACCGAGCTCTGGGGCCACGTGGCCGCCTCGCTCTATCCCCACGTCCTCTACGGCCAGAACCAGGTGGTCTTCATCGACAAGGGTCAGAAGGACGGACTCGTGCCCGGCAATCGTCTCTTCGTCGTCACCCGTGGCGACGAGTATCGAAAGACGCTCGCCGGCGCGAGCGAATTTGGTGGCACGACGATCTACTATGAGTCCGAGAAACCCCCGATCATGGTGAACGACGGAGCCCTCGGCCACGGCGACGACCGAAAGTACCCCGAAGAAGTCGTCGGCGAGGTTCGCGTTCTGTCGGTGCGCGATCACACGGCAGCGTGCCTCGTGGTGAGCTCCAACCACGAGATCGAGCCGGGCCAGCGCATCGTCTCGCGCAAGGGTTACTAGAGCAGCAGTCTTAGTCGTAGCGCTCGGAGTGGACGCGCTCTCGCGGGATGCCCATGTCGTGCTTCATCAGCTTGCGCACCGCGGTGATCATGCGTTCGAGCCCGCAGACGTAGAGGTGCGGCTCACCCTTGTCGAGAAGCATGAGCTCGGCCCAAAGCTCGGCGATGTGCGTTTGCACGTAACCGCGACGCCCCCTCCACTCGGTCTCGCCCTGCGAGAGCGTGAAGAAGACGCGAAAGTTGTCGTGGGACGAGGCGAGCCTTTCGAGCTCGTCTCGATAGAGCAAATCGTTCGTGCGCCGCACGCCCAACAAGAGCCAGATCGGCGAGACGAGTCCCGCTCGGACCGCCGCTTGCAACATCGAGCGAAGAGGGGTCACGCCCGTTCCCGTGGCAACGAAGAGAGCGGGTGCGCGCTCGCCCGGATCGCGGGTGAAAAAACCCTGCGGGCCGATGGCGCGTAGCCTGGCTCCAGGCTCGAGACCGCACAGATAACCCGAGCCCGGCCCTCCGCTCACCTCGGTGACGGCGACCTCGAAGTTGGCGGTTCCATCGGGCGCCGAGGCGATGGAATAAGCGCGGCGGATCTCGCCGGTGCTCGCCGGCAGAAGGAGATTTACCCATTGCCCCGGCTGGTAAACGAGCTCTCTTCCGTCGAGGCGTGCAAAGACGAACGACCTGACGCTGGGTGCCAGCACCGTGGTAGAGCGGATCTCGATGTCGAATGTTTCGACGGCCATGCCTATTTGACCCCCGAGCCCTCGCTGGCGATGTTGCTCGCGAGGGCCTCCAGCTTGTACGCGTAGCCTATCTTCACGCGCGACAGATTGCGAAACGTGTGCTGCATACGCAAGAGCGCATCGCACAGATCGGCCGCTGGCATTTTGCGCTTCTCGGCCACGTCGCAAATCTCATCGATGAGCGTCGTCGCGTCGGGAGGGTGGAAGATGATCCCGGGGAGCATGGCGCATCCGTCACTTGCCGCAACGATGCGAGCTTCGAACAGTGGAGCATCCTCGCCGCCAAGCGCGAGCACTTCGCGACCGATGTCGTCGCGCGGCAAGACCAGAAACGATCCGCCGCCCAGCACGTCGCTGGCGATGCGATGCGAGCCGAGCAAGCTCATTCGGAACACCGAGCGGTGCGCTCTCGCAAGAACCCGCGCCAGGGCTCGCTCGCCCCTGTCCTCGAGACCGTTGGCCAGCTCGGCCGCGAGCCCGCCCGTGGTGAGCGCATCGTCCCACGCCGCGCGCATGCGATCTTCGGGCTCGCTGGCGCCCCCGGGGATCGAGGACGAGGTCCGTCGCAAGAATGCCTCGCGCATCGCGAGCGCCCGGGCGCCGTTCTCGGGGGCCGAAGCGCGCGCCAAAAGCTCGTCATAAACCGCTGAAAGTGCTGGAGTCACGCTGGGACGGGCGGCATGGTACACTCATCGGGCCCATGGGCAAAAACCACGTTTTCTTCCCGCAGGCCGCCCTCGACCAGTGGATCAGCGAGGGAAAGGTCGACCTGTCCGGCGACGAGCTCACCATCAAGGCCGAGGCACGCCGCTACCGCATTCTCGAAGCGGCGCGGGTGACCAGCGAGTGCAGCGGCTTGCCCGACGCCAACGAGCTGGTGGGCCGGGTCAAGACGCGCCTCTACTTGAGCGAGCTCGGTGCCGAGCTGCTCGAGGACTCGATGGTGCTGGGCGACAACGCCTACGACGTCGTGACCGGCTTTCTCGGCGCGCCGGTCGGTACGTTCGAAGAGCACATCACCGGCGCAGCGCGCGTCGAAGCGCGCCGCGGCATTCCCGACGTGACCATGTCACTGGCGCCACCTCCCGCGAGTGACGAAGACCTGCTGGCGAGGTTTCTGCTCGAAAGTCTCTGACCATGTTGCCCGAGCTGGCTTTCTACGTGACGGTGGCGGCCTACGCGGTGGCCAGCGCGCTTTTTTTCGTCTACCTGGCGAGCCCCAAAGCCGCCATGAGCAGGAAAGCCGCGCCCTTCGCCCTGGCGCTCGCTGCTGTATCGCACACCGCCTACGTCTGCCTGGCGAGCGTCGTGGCCAATGTGTGTCCGGTCAAATCGATCCACTTCTTTGCGTCGGTGGCTGCGCTGATGGCGACCGGTATCTACTTCGTCTTGCGCCGGCGTCCCGGCATCGAGGCGCTCGGCGCGTTCGTCGCGCCCGTCGCGCTCACCTTCGTTCTGGGCTCGCGCTTCGTCGGCGGGCCAGAGCAGGCCGTCGGCGGGCTACTGCTCGCCATCCACGTCACCGTCAACGTTCTGGGCGACGCGCTCTTTCTGTTGGCCAGCGGCGCAGCGGTGCTCTACCTCGTCGAGGAGCGGCGCCTCAAACAAAAGCGGGGCGCCAGCATGTTCGGCCGTCTGCCTCCGCTCGATGCGCTCGACCGCGCCGAGCACTGGCTGCTCGTGACGGGGTTTCCGCTGCTCACCGCGGGAATCGTGACCGGCACGGTGTGGGCGCAACGTATCGAGATGGGCTCGCCAGCCGAGACAGCACGCGCCCTCTTCGCGTACGGCACGTGGATTCTTTTTGCCGGTGTGCTCATCATGCGTGCTGCGCTCGGCTGGCGCGGTCGCCGCGCCGCTTACGGAACCATCGCCGGCTTCGTCTTCGCCGTGGCGGTCCTCGTGGTCTATCTCGTGAGAAGCCCGGTCACGATGGGGGCGACTTGATCGTCGTCGTCGGCCTG
>JBBSDY010000183.1:0-7165 GCA_038240245.1 Polyangiales bacterium | reverse complement strand
GCGTCGGCGATCAGTGCGGTCTTGAACGCGTTCATGGGCCTTTTATTGGCCTGGGTTCTGGTTCGCTACCGGTTCTTCGGCAAGTCGGTGATCGATGCGCTCATCGATCTGCCGTTCGCGCTCCCCACGGCCGTGGCCGGTATCGCCATGACCACGGTCTATGCTCCCAAGGGCTGGCTGGGCGCGCCCCTTGCTGCGCTCGGGATCAAGGTGGCATTCACGCCGCTGGGAGTGGTCATGGTTCTCACGTTCGTCGGGCTGCCCTTCGTGGTTCGCACCGTGCAGCCGGTGCTCGAGGATCTCGATCCCGATCTCGAAGAGGCCGCGGCCGTGCTGGGCGCGACGCGCTGGCAAGCCTTCTGGCTCGTGGTCTTTCCTACCCTCATGCCTTCGCTTCTGACCGGCTTCGCGCTCGCATTTGCGCGCGCGCTGGGAGAGTACGGCTCGGTGGTCTTCATTTCCGGCAACATGCCCATGAAGACCGAGATCGCGCCGCTGCTCATCGTCACCAAGCTCGAGCAGTACGACTACGCGGGCGCAACGGCCATCGCCGTGACGTTGCTCATGGCGTCGTTCGGCATCCTGCTGGTGATCAACCTCTTGCAGCGCTGGACGCGCCGGTCGATGGCATGAGCGCAGTCGCCCCCCCCATTCGCTCCGTCGCAAGCCGTCGCCAAACCGGCACCGCCGCCGAGCACCCCGTCGTCAGGTGGATCCTGACCGCGGCGGCTCTCGGAATCGTGGGCGTCTTCCTGGTCATTCCCCTGGCGATCGTGTTCACTGAAGCGCTCGCCAAGGGTCCCCTCGATTACCTGAAGGCCATCTTCCAGGACGATGCGCTCTCCGCGATCCGCCTCACCCTGCTCGTCGCCGCAATCGTCGTACCGATGAACTTTGCCTTCGGTGTCGCCGCGGCATGGCTCATCGCCAAATACGATTTTGGGGGCAAGAGCCTTCTCTTGACGCTCATCGACCTTCCTTTCAGCGTCTCGCCCGTCATCTCGGGCCTCATCTTCGTGCTGCTCTTCGGAGCGCAGGGCTGGATGGGGCCATTTTTGAGCGATCACGGCATCAAGGTCATCTTCGCGGTGCCAGGCATCGTGATGGCCACCGCGTTCGTCACCTTTCCCATGGTCGCGCGCGAGGTGCTCGCCGTCATGCAGTCGCAGGGCAGCGATCAGGAAGAAGCCGCTTTCATGCTCGGCGCCAGCGGGTGGCAGATCCTCTACCACGTGACCCTCCCCAAGATCCGGTGGGGAGTGCTTTACGGCGTCATCCTCTGCAACGCCAGGGCGATGGGCGAGTTCGGCGCCGTGTCCGTCGTTTCCGGCCACATTCGAGGCACGACCACGACGATGCCCCTCGAGGTCGAGATCCTCTACAATGAGTATAGCTTCGTCGGCGCTTTCGCCGTGGCGTCGCTCTTGACCCTGCTCGCGGTGCTCACCCTCGTGCTCAAAAAACTCGTCGAAAAGATCTCCCAGCAGCGCGAAGCCAGGCACAAGGACGCTCCACGGCCATCGATCGTGCCGCCGGCGTCCGCCCAGGTCCGAGCGTCATGAGCGTCTCGGTTCAGGGGCTCACCAAACGTTTCGGCCAGGAGGGCGAAGCTGCGGCCGCCGCGGGCGTGACCTTCCAGGCCCCCACCGGCAAGATCACCTCGCTTCTGGGTCCTTCTGGGTCGGGCAAGTCCACCGTCCTGCGCCTCATCGCCGGTCTCGAAGAGCCCGACGAGGGCCGCATCGAGATCGACGGTATCGACTGCACCAAGACGCCGGCACGCTCGCGAGGTGTGGGGTTCGCCTTTCAGAGCTACGCTCTTTTTCACCACATGACGGTCCACGACAACATCGCCTTCGGGCTCAAAATCCGCAAAAAGCCGAAGGCCGACATCGCCAGCCGCGTCGATGAGCTCCTCGCGCTCGTTCAGCTCCAAGAGTACGGCAGCCGGTTCCCTGGTCAGCTGTCGGGCGGGCAGAGGCAGCGCATCGCCCTGGCTCGCGCGCTGGCCATCCGCCCCAAGGTGTTGCTCCTCGATGAGCCGTTCGGCGCGCTCGATGCGCGCGTACGCGTCGAGCTTCGTGAATGGCTGGCCGAGTTTCAAGAGAAGACGCAGGTCACGACGCTCCTCGTCACGCACGACCAGGAAGAGGCGCTCGAGCTCTCCGAGCACGTGGTGCTGCTGCAAGACGGCAAGGTCGTCCAGACGGGAAGCCCACACCACGTCTACGACAAGCCGGCCACGCCTTTCGTTGCGTCTTTCTTGGGTGGCGCCAACGTGCTGCACGGTCAGATCAAGAACGGTCGCGCCGATGTCGGTGCCTTCGCCGTCGAGGGACCGCAAGGAGCCACCAATGGCATGGCCGTGCAGGCGTTCGTTCGCCCGCAGGACATCCGCCTCGAGAAGCCCTCCGAGGAGCCCTCCAACAACGTGCAGCTTGCACGCATCGAACGGATGACCCGCGTCGGCGGGCAGGTCAAGCTCTCGGTCCGGGTCGGGACCGGTGAGCCCATGACGGTACAGATGTCCAAGACCGAGATCGACCTGCTCGGTGTCCAACAAGGTGACAGGGTGATGGTCGATCTCAAGGAAGCGAAAGTGTTCGTCGAGGACTACACCATATGAAGATGAACATCGCTCCCGACATCGCCGCCACCGTCGGCCGCACACCCATGGTCGAGCTGCGCCGCATCGGCGCCGGCCTTCCGGCGCGCATCGTTGCCAAGCTCGAATCGCGCAACCCCTGTGGCAGCGTCAAGGATCGCATCGGTGTCTCGATGATCGAGGACGCCGAGCGCCGCGGCGAGCTACGGCCCGGGACGACGATCGTCGAATGCACCAGCGGAAACACCGGAATCGCGCTCGCCTTTCTCTGCGCGGCCCGCGGCTATCGGCTGATCTTGACGATGCCCGAGCGCATGTCCGCCGAGCGCATTGCGCTGCTGCGCTACCTGGGGGCTGACGTCATGCTCACGCCGGGCACGCTCATGCGTGAGGCTCGCATCAAGGCCGACGAGCTTGCCAAGACGATCCCGGGATCGATCAAGATGGAGCAGTTCGACAACCCAGCCAACCCCGAGATTCACCGCCGCACGACAGCCGTCGAAATCTGGGACGATACGGCCGGGCAGGTGGCGGTCTTCGTGGCCGGTGTCGGCACGGGCGGCACCATCACCGGCGTCGGTGAGGTCCTGAAGCAAAAGAACCCCGCGGTACGCATCGTCGCCGTCGAGCCGGAAAATGCCGCCGTTCTTTCGGGCAAGCAGCCGCGCAACCACTTGATTCAAGGCATCGGCGCGGGCTTCGTGCCGAAGATCCTGAACCGCGCCATCCTCGACGAGATCATCGCCGTCAGCGAGGACGACGCCTTCGAGAATGCGCGCAGACTCGCGCGCGAAGAGGGCATCCTGGCCGGCATCTCGTCGGGTGCGGCGCTCGCAGCGGCGCTGATCATCGCCCGGCGACCCGAGCTCGAAGGAAAGCTCATCGTCACCATGGTGTGCGACACCGGCGAACGCTACGTGAGCACCCCGCTCATGTCCGAGCTGGTCCGACCCTAGTGACCGGTCACGCGCGGCGCTGGTAGGCGCCAAAATAGAGCTCGAAGAAGCGCTTCACGTCGACCTTGCTGGCCACGCGGTGACGCGCCTCGGCCGCGGGCGACGCCTGGAAATGCGTCATGCCCGCCACCGTGCTCGACAAGAGCTCGACGGAGACGTTGCCCGTTTCCCATTCGCACACCGAGGGGTCGAAAATCGCCACGCCGGTCAATGGATCGTGAAAAATGACGTCGTGCGAGCGATCGGCCCAGACCTCGGTCATGGCGGCGACGACCGACAGGGGCCCTCCCGTGCTCTTGAAGCTATCGATCGCCTCGCGCGCGGGCATGCGGCACTGCATGGTCACATCCAGACCAATCGACGTGTGCTCTGCCACGTTCGCGTGATAGACGATGCCGGTCGACGTCGGATCGAGTCGCGCGTTCCACTCCGAAGAGTACGCCCGCGGCTCGAGGAAGCACCCGCACATCAGGACGAGCGCCTTCAGGAGGCTGGGAATCTCGGGATCCGACGCGAAGAGCGATCCGATATTCATCATCGGACCAATGCCGAGCAACGTGAGCTCGCCCGGCCGCTGCCGAATCGTTCGGCGTAGCCAATCGACGGCGGTGTAGGACTCGAACGTCTCGGGCGCGCGGTGGGGCCACCTGCGCAGGACGGCCGCCTGCGGACAATCCGGCTGCACGACCACGCCCAGCATGGCGCGGTCGATACCCGAGTGAATGGGAACGTCTTTGCGACCAGCGGCCTGACAAACCGCGTCGGCCAGCGCCGCGCGCTCCTTGGGGCGGCCACTCACGGTCGTGATCCCCACGAGCTCACAGCGCGGCTCGGAAAGGAGGTACGAGAGGCAGACGGCGTCGTCGATGTCACTGCCGATGTCGGTATCGAGGATGATCGGAACGGTGGTTGCCATGCGGGTAGGTGACTCATATCGCGATCTGGCGCCGCCGGGGAGTCTTTGCAACCACCCGCGTTTCGGCTAGCTTGGCCAAAATGGGGATGGGGTCACGCTGGAAGGTGACGGCATGGCTGGCTGCCATCCTGCTCGCGGGATGCCAGGGCGAGGACTACAAGTCTCCTCCGGACGGGTGCGAGGAGTACATCAACGCCTGGTGCAGCCAGACCGCCGCATGCGTTGCCCCCAGCGAAAAGGCCGACGACCGCGAGACATGCATCTTTGCGACCAAGCTCGACATCGATTGCGCGAAGACCGTTCAGCTTTCGCCCAATTTTCAAAGCTGCATCGATACCATTCACGGTACAACGTGCCAGGGATACACCCGGGAGAAGGGACTCCCCTTTCCCGATGTGTGCAAGGGGGTCGTGATCCATGACTGAGCTCGAACGCCTCGCCTCCACGGCGGTCCTCGGGCTCGCATTGCTTCAGTGCGCGAAGCAAGACGACGCCGGCGAAATGGGGATCGACGAATCGTTTCTCGATCGATCCGCCGATCCGTGCTCCGACTTCTACCAATTTGCGTGCGGCACCTGGATCAACGAGCACCCCGTCGACAAATACCCCGGCTACCACTACCTCGAAGGGTCGGGACGCGACTCGATCTTGCTGCAGAAGATCGTCAGCACCGATCGGGACGGGATGCCCTACGTCGCGGATCGCGACTCGGAGCTGCTGGGAAACTACTACGATTCTTGTCTCAGGGGCCGAGCTGCGCCGGCCGTATCGCATACACCTCTCGACGCGCTACTGACCAGCATCACCAGCGCCACCACACTGGGCGACATCGCCACTGCCGTGGCTTCGCTCCACGCCCAGGGAATCGTCGCCTTTTTCTGGTTGGGGGCCGAGGTCGATCCCGGAGATCCGTCGCGACGCGTGCCTGCCCTGCACACCGGCGGGTGGAACCTGGATTCCACCTACTTCGTGGACGATCCGAGGTCGGTGCTCTCTCAATACGAGGATCACATCAACAGAACGGCCGCCCTGTACGGCGTGGCCATCGATGCCAAACAAGTTCTGGCGATCGATGCAGCGCTCGCGGGTGCAGGGCTTTCGCGAGAGGCCCGCGCAGATCCCAACGCCGTCTACCACCTGACCTCTCTTGCCACATTGACGGCCGCCGCCACGCAGTTTCCGTGGACCCAATACCTCGCGTCCTCGGGTTTCCCCGCGATCGCCGAAGTCAATGTCACCGATCCCGGCTATTTCAGCAAGCTCGACGAGCTGCTCGGCTCGCAGCCCATCGACACCTTGAAGACCTACCTCACCTGGCAAGTTCTCGAGTCATATGCCTTCGCACTTGGACAGCCATTCGTCGTCGAGGAGGCGAAGTTTCATTTCGGGGTCCTCTACGGCAATCCCTCACCGGGCTCGGACACCGGGGCGTGCCTGGGAAGCACCGCGTCCATCTATGGATTCTCGCTATCGAGGCCCTTCGTCAGCGTCGTCTTCGACGAAACCAAGAGGACGGCCTCTCTGAAAATCCTGTCGTCGCTCAGGGAAGCCTTGCGCCGCGAGATTGATTCGCGGCCATGGATCGATGCTGCCACCCGCAGCGAGGCCCAGCAGAAGCTCGACAAGATCGACGCCAAGGTTGGCTACCCCGACATCTGGCCCGATCCGCTCGTGTCGCTCGACCGGTCGACCTCGTATCTTCAGTGGTGGCTGGCCGTGCGCCAGGCATCACGAGCGAAAAATATCGCGTCGCTCGGTGCGGCGGTCGATCGTACGGCCTGGCGCGACGCCCCGCTGGTGACCAACGCGTTCTACTCGGGCACCTTCAACGAGATCGTCTTCCCCGCCGCGATCCTGCAGAGCCCGCAATTCGTCGTCGAGCGCGCGAGCGCCGTGAACTATGGCGCCATCGGCTCGATCATGGGTCACGAGCTCACCCACGGGTTCGACGACGACGGCCGCCTCTTCGATGGGGACGGCAAGCTTCGCAACTGGTGGACGCCGGACGTCGGCGCCGAGTTCGTAAGCCGAGCTGGGTGCCTGGCCGATCAGTATTCGCATTACGAGCCACTCGCCGGTCAGACGATCGACGGTCACCTGACGCTCGGCGAGAACATCGCCGATCTGGGGGGCGCCAGGCTTGCCTATGCAGCGTACCAATCGAGCGGCGTCCACGAGTCGTTCGCCGGATCGTTCGATGCCGACCAACAGTTCTTTCTCGCGTTTGCCCAGCTGCGCTGCTCCCATGGCAGCGACACCGAAATTTCGTCGCTCTTGCGCAGCGATCCGCACTCGCCCGACAAATTTCGAGTGAACGGCGTGGTCACCAACCTTCCCGAATTCGCCGCGGCATTCAAGTGCCCGGCCGGCAGCCCCATGGCGCCGGCCGACCGCTGCGAAGTTTGGTGAGTCAAGTCGTCGGCGCGAGCTGTATTTTCTTGGTCACCGGATCGTCGTCGAGGACCTCGCGCACCTTGCGGGTGAGCGAGGCGGGCGTGATGGGCTTCTGAAGAAACGCCACGCCCGCATCGAGCACGCCGTGGCGGACGATGCTGTCGTCCGCGTAGCCCGACATGCAAAGGACCTTCATCTCGGGGCGTGTCACGGCGAGGCGCTTGGCCAGCTCGGGGCCGCTCATTTGGGGCATTACCACGTCGGTGACCAAGAGATCGATCGCCCCCACATGCT
>JBBSDY010000182.1:0-7171 GCA_038240245.1 Polyangiales bacterium | reverse complement strand
AGCAGCGCCTGTGGATGCACGGCACGTCCGCGCGGGCTCACTTCGGCGAGTCGATCCTCGATCGTCGTAACGAATCGCTTGAGCTCGCCGTCGGTTGCTGTTGTCACCACCCGGTGGGTCTGCCCCGCTACTCGCAGCTGAACCGTGCGACGCTCCATCGGCGAACAGGTTATCACAGGGCGTCAACGCTGGCGCGTCGATCGTCGCGCGGCAGTCAAGGTTCCCGCTGCGAGCTGCGCACGCACCTCAGACGCTCGCGCGTCGAAGCTCCGCGAGCAAGTGCTTGCTACGGCGGGTTTCCGCCACGGATCGCTTCGTAGGCGAGCAGAAACGGCAACGCGATGAGCTCCAGGTCGATCCGGGCCCCCGCCATGATCGAAACCCCGTGAGAGTCGCCGAGCGCGTAGCGTCCGTCGACGAAAAGGCCAGCTGCGAGCGTATAGACCGAATGGTAATTGTAGCCGTGGCTTCCCCAGAAGACATCGGCGCAAGCTCCGGGCTCCCATCCCCACTCGGCGGTTCGGCTCGCATAGCCGCCTGCGGACAGTACGAGCGGGAAATATTGGCTGACGGGAACCAGCAGGCTGGCGCCTCCACCGGCCTGGAAGTCAGAGAAGCCGGTGGTCGTCAGGACCTCTACGTAGGGACCGATGCCGAAGTCGGCGTCACGGTTCCGTACGAACAGAATGTCACCGCGAATGCCCGCGGCAAAGTCGGTTGATGACCAGATGTGCGAACGCTCTCCGTTGGCCGCGATTCCGCCTATTAGTCCGGCGCTGAGTTGCGATCCCGCTTCTGCGACACGTGAAGAAGTCGCGATCAATACCGAGGTGCTCGCCAGAAGGGCGCAAAGCCTACGGATCACAAAGGTCGGACCTACCTGGGAAAAACTGCTTGCAGACGCGGCAGTCGACCGTGTCGTTTTCGCCCACGATACAAGGCGCAGTCACCGATGTTCCAGTGGACGCGGCCAGGTCGCAGTTGGGCTGGGTCATCAGCTTCACGTCATCGGCTTCACGCGGAAAGGCGACCAGGCACCGGTAGCAGACGTCCAAGGGAAACTGCCATTCACCAGAATCGACGTTCAAGCCGCCCAGGGTTCGGCCGAACACTTTCACCACGGCGGTCACGTGGCGAATCAGCGAATGGTTTGGCGACGCCTGAATTTCCTCGGACAATCGTTTACCGTACTCTGAACCGAGAAGGATCGTATCCGTGACGCCGTACGACGCGTTGGAGCCGCTTGCCGGGTCGATGAAGCCCGACCCGGGCACCGTGACAGGTCCCCATTGCACGATCCCGTTGGAGTCTTGAACTCGAACGACGGCGCCTTGAAGGGCGATTCGGGAGGTTTCGGTTCGCAACTCGGAGCTGTTGCCGCGCGGAACCAGCTGGTTGCCGACCAGCAGAGTGGCAGTGTATTGGAGGCGGAAGGCGACGTCGAGCGTCCCTCCCGTGAGGGTCAAGCTCGATGGAGAGTTATCCACGACGCATCCAGCCGATCCGCTGGCCGCGCCGGCCTGCACCTGGCGGATGAAGATGATGGACTCGCTGTCAGCGCAGCCTGGGCTGGCCAATGCGGCGGACCCGACGGCCAGCAAGGCCACCACCGCGCTGCGAATAAAAGGCTTCATGAGACAAGTCTACCGGGGGAGCTCGGTGACCGCCAAAAATCCCGCTAAATGGCTAAAGGGCCGGGGGACCGTCCGGTCGGCCTCTGGCGTCAGGAGGCGACGAGGAGCCGGGGCAGGTCAGCGCTCGAGATGCCAGCGATTTCGACGGATCCCGGTGCGCGAACCAGAATGAGCCGAAGCTTGCCCGCCTGCCTTTTCTTATCGTAGGAAACCAGGTGAAGGGCGGCGTCGAGCGGCTGGGCGTCGAGGTTCACCGGGAGGCCCAGTCGTGCGAGCACGCGCGTGGTGTCGTCCGCCAGATCGCGCGGAGTGACGCCGAGCGCCACCCCGATGCGGAGGGCGGCGACCAACCCTAGCGCAACCGCTTCGCCGTGGGTGAGCCTGTCGAAGCCCCCGTGTGCCTCGAGGGCGTGTCCGACCGTGTGGCCTAGGTTCAGATGGGCTCTCTCGCCCGCTTCGCGCTCGTCACGGCCCACGACGCCGGCCTTGACCGCGATGGAGGACCGGATGGCGCGCGCCGTGGCCACCGGGTCGCGCTCACCGACGAGGCTTTCGGCCCCTCCTCGAGCGCTGAGATCTCGGTAGAGCGCCGCATCGCCGATGAGAGCGGTCTTGACGACCTCGGCGAGCCCGCTTCGCACCGCGCGGATCGTCTCGGTTCGCGAAAACGAGGGATCGACGATCACCCGCGATGGCTGGTGAAAGGCGCCGATGGCATTCTTGGCCGAACCGAGATCGACGGCCGTCTTGCCGCCCACGGACGCATCCACCATTGCGAGAACGGTGGTGGGGACGGCGATCCAGCGCAATCCGCGAAGTGCGAGAGCCGCAGCGAGACCGGCGATGTCGGTTACCACGCCGCCGCCGACGCCGACGATGGCCGCGCTACGATCGACGGGAGCGTCGATCGCGGCGCGCAAGATCCGTTCGACCGAGGCCAGCGTCTTGTGTCGTTCGCCCGTTGGCAGCACCACCTTCAACGATCCCGCGCGCGACTCGAGAACCGAGCCGACCTTGGGGGCCGCCACCCGGTCGACGACGTCGTCCGTGACGTGAACCACTCGACTCGGCGACAGAGCTTGGAGAGCTTTCTCGAGGTGCACGTCCGCACGCTCGGGGACGATGTCGACCGTGTACGTGCGCAGGCCCAAGGGGACCGCGATCGAATCGAGCTCGGCCGCCTGAAGAACCTCGGTCGCAAGGTCGTCAATGGGACGCCCGGTCGTGGTGATCACCGCGTGCGCCTCGGCGTATCCCGAAGCGCGCGCCTCGAGGAGCTCGGCCACGCGGGCTTCGCGCGACGCCGGATCTCCCGCCAGCATGGGCCTCTTTCGATCGCCGGCCAGCCGCTTGGTGAGCTCGGGTACCGAGGTGGAGAGTGTGACCACCACGCCCCGCTCGAGCGCCTGCAAACGGACCGCACGCCCCACGAGGCTCCCGCCCCCCACGGCCACGACCCGCGGCGTCGGGTCGGCGAGCTGCTCGGTCACGATCGCGCGCTCCATCGCGCGAAAGGCCGGCTCGCCTCGTGTCTCGAAGATTTGCGCGATGGACATGCCGGCTCGCCGTTCGACCTCGTCGTCGAGCTCGAAGAACGGCACGCGGGCGCGCTCGGCCACGGCGCGGCCGACGGCGGTTTTTCCGCTGCCCATCATTCCATTCAAATAGATGGGTCGCTGGACGGGCACGGGGGGAGTGTAGCTCGAATTGGCCAGAGTAGCGGTACGGCGATAGGATGAAGTGTGGCTCGGGTTTCGTTCGAAAAGTACGAGGGCCTCGGCAACGATTTCATCGTGGTCGAGGGCGCCGTGGGCATACCGTGGAGCAGCGGTGTGGTCGAGCGACTGTGCGATCGGCACTTCGGCATCGGGGCTGACGGCATCCTCGTCGTAGGACCGCCCACGACGCCGGGCGCGGCGGGCACGATGACGGTCCTCAACGCCGACGGATCTCGCCCGGAAATGTGCGGCAACGGAATTCGATGCGTGGCGATTCACCTTGCCGGTCGCATTGGCGCAAGCCCGACCGAGCTCGTGATCGACACCGATGCCGGACCGCGTCGGTGCACGCTGGTGGGCGATGGCGTCGAGGTGGACATGGGCCCGCTCACCGACGGTGGCCCCGTCGAGGTAAACGTCGATGGGCGCGTGCATCGTTTCGCTCGCGTTTCCATCGGCAACCCGCATGCGATCACCTTCGAACCGTATGCGCCCAGCGAGATCGACTCGGTCGGGCCGCGGGTATCGACGGCCCCCGTGTTTGCCCAGGGAACCAACGTCGAGTTCGCGGTGTTGGCGCAAGATGGATCGATCGAGCTGGTCGTTTGGGAGCGTGGCGTGGGTAGGACACTGGCCTGCGGCACTGGCGCGTGCGCCACGGCCTTTGCCGCCTGCGTCGCGCGAAAGCGGTCCTTCGACGAGCTCATCGATCTCAAGCTCCCAGGCGGGACGATGCAGGTCTCGGTGAAGCGCGACGGGCTCACGGCGACCATGCGGGGCCCGGCCCGCCTCGTGTTTCGGGGAGAGGCAGATCTTCCTTGAAGACTGTCCGACTGTCGGTCCTCGCCATCGTCGATTCCAAGCCGCTGGCCGAGCTTTTCGCGCGCGTGTTCAGCTCCCCCGACGACCGCATTACCGTGGCGGCGTCCCTTGCCGAGGGGCTCTCGCTGGCCGCCACCGAACCCCTCGATCTCGCCTTCGTCGATGTCTCGCTGGGGCACAACGCCGGCCTGGCCCTCGTGCATCATCTTCGCGCCGTCGCGCCGAGCGCGCTCATCTATGCGCTGGCCAGCGAGGGCTCGCTTCACATCGGCGCGCAGGCCGTGGCGCTCGGTGGCTCGGGACTCATCATGATGCCACCTTCCGGCGACGAGCTGCTCTCGGCAGCGGGCGAGGCGCGCGCCCGGCTGGCCGCCGCGCACGAAAAGCGGCAGCTCGAAGATCGCGCGGAGTTCGCGCGTCGCGTGGCCGAGTCGGCGGGTCGCATCGCGGGACTGGCCGAGTGCGGCGATCGCCGCGAGGCTGCGCGAAAGCTGGCCCAGATCTTCGCCGAGATGTCGGGAGCCAACACGGCCATGGTCTACATTCCCGCCTCCGAAGGATCTTCGGAGCTTGCGCAAGCGGGAATCCACGGCAAGATGCCGAACGCGCCGACGTACGCCGATGAAATGGGCCTCGTCACGTTTGCGCGGCAGAGCTCTTGCGATGTGGTTCCACTCGCCGTGCGCCACCTCGCGGAGGGCCATGTGTTGCTGTCCGACCTGCCGTCGGAATGGGGTCCTGCCGAACGCTCTTCGTGCGAGCTCATGGCCGGACAGGCGGCGACGACGCTGGCGTTGCTCGGCGAAAGAGAGCGCTCGACCCGCGGCGCCATCAAAGATCTCACCACGAGCGCCTACACGTTCGCATATTTCGTCGACATCGCCGGACGCGAGATCGACAAGGCTCGCCGCTATGGCAGACGGTTCGCGCTGGCGACCATCGCGCTGGACGACAACACCGGAAGGTCGCCTGGGGCGATGCCCGAGGACGGCGCTGCTGGCGGGAAGGATGCGCGGAATGGCTCGACCGATCTGGCCGAAGTGATCCTCGGCGTCGTGCGCGATACCGACGTGCTCGCCCGGGTCGACGAGCGCGAATTCTATCTGCTGATGCCCGAAACGGGCGGCGTTGGAGCGCAGAGCTGCCGACGTCGCGTGTTGCAATCCGCGGCCGCGCGGGCCGGACGTCCCGGTGCGTGGGGCGTGCCGCCCGAGCTCACCATTGGCGTTTCGACCTATCCGCACGACGGGACCGATCTGTCGCGGCTCCTGCGGGCTGCCAAGCGGCGCGCCGAGATGTCGAAGCGATCGATCGTGCGCAGCCTCAACCACGCAAGAGCGCTCTCGGGCCTGGTCGACGATCTCATGCTCGCGAGCGCCCGCAGTCCGATCGAGCCGGACTTCGAAGGTGCTCGCCCCATCGAGCTGTCGCTGCGCGATGCCATCGATCTGGCGATCTCGGCGGTTTCCGAGGCGATGCGTGGCGGACCCACTTTCGTGGCGGTCGCTCACCATCCCGAGCTGGGACTAAGCTCCTCGGTGCGCGCTCACCTGGGTCACGAGCGCGAGGGATTGGCCCTGCACATTCTCGACCTGAGAAATGCCGAAGGTTGCGAGGATCTGCAAGTGCTCACGGTGATCGCCGAGCACGGCGCGTACCTCCTCGTCGGACGGTCGGATGGGGTGGGGATGCGCGGCATTCATGGCTCCGATCCCATCCTGGTCGATTTGATCACCCTTCGGTCGGGGCAAACCGCCGGCGTACGACTCCTGGATTGAACGAATGGCGCGCAGAGTCCTTCTCGTCGACCCCGATCTCGATGCCCTCGGCGAGCTGTCGGCCGCTTTGCGCGGAAATGGGTTCACGGTCCTGCTCGCCGACAACATCGAGAGCTGCGTGGAGCGTGCGAGGCAAGCATCGCCGGACATCGTTCTCGCGTCCGTGGCCATCTGTCATCCGGGTGAGCTCACCGAGCAGCTGAAGGCCGATCCCGAGCTGGCCAAGGTTCCTTTCATCGTGCTGGTTGCGGGAGACGAGGAAGGCGCCTTGCCTGCCGGATATGCGCGGCGCGGGGATCTCGATGCCCTCATGGCCAAGATCGTCGCTGCGCCGCCGCGATCGGTGCCCGTCGAGGCTTCGCAGGGTGAAGTCCGCGGCGATCTGTCGCAGGTCCCACTGATCGATCTTCTGCAGCTCCTGTCGATGAACCGTCGAACGGGTGTGCTCTCGGTGACGACGTCGTCCGGCGCAGGCGAGGTTCGAATGGCCGAAGGTGACGTCCTCGATGCGGTGTACCGCCGGCTCGAGGGTGAGAAGGCTCTCTATCGACTCCTGGGCGAACGCGAGGGAAGCTTCGCGTTCGTGCCGGGAGGTACGACGTCGCTGCGCCGGGTCGAGGTGGGGACCTCCATGCTCATCATGGAGGCGATGCGTCAGTTCGACGAGGTAGCCCGTCTTCGCGCCGAGCTCGCCCCGGGTGGGGATGCGCTCATTGCCACCGAGCCCGCCACCGATGGCGGGGTCTCCAAGCTGGAGCGGGAGATCATGTATCTTTTGCAAGCGCCGCACTCCGTCGACGAGGTGCTCGACGAGGTGCAATCGCCCGATCTCGACGTGCTCCATACGATGCGGGCCTTGTCGCTGCGAGGCGTCCTGCGCAGGATCCCTCGGGCGGCGCTCGTCACCCGTCTGGCGAGTGAAGACCGCATCCAGATGCTGCGCGCACTGGTTACCCGACTGGCCAAAGAGGGTTTCACTGGAGCTCCGCGCATTGCAATTGCGGCGTTGCCTCACCGACTGGCTGCGATGGCGGCGGCCATCTTGCGGATCGAAGACGCCATTCCGCCCTTCGATCCCGCGCCCGTCGCGCCCGTGCCGCACCTTCTCGCGACGCTGCGTTTCGGAGAATCGGTCGAGCTCGGGGTGGTGGGCCTGCCCGTCGTGGGCCGTTTTGCGCCGCTCTGGGCACTCACGCTGCCCTCGCTGGGTGCCGTCGTT
>JBBSDY010000181.1:0-7189 GCA_038240245.1 Polyangiales bacterium | reverse complement strand
GTCAACACCACCATGACCACCGTCGGCCGCAACATGCTGGAGGGCGCCTCGTTAGTAGCCCTGGTGCTGTGGCTGTTTTTGCGTGCTCTTCGTGGTTCGCTCGCCGTCGCCGTCACGATGCCGTTGGCCCTCCTGGTCGCGTTCGTCGGGCTGCACCTCGTGGGCGTACCGGCGAACATGCTGTCGATGGGGGCGATCGACTTTGGAATCCTGCTCGATGGCGCCGTGATTCTCGTAGAAAACGTCTATCGGCACATCGCCGAGGAGCGGCCGGCGGCGGCCGAGGTGCCCGGCGTGGTCGCCAAGGCCGCCAAAGAGGTGGTCCGTCCCATTCTTTTTTCTCTGTCCATCATCGTTGCCGCCATGGTGCCCATTTTTACCCTCGAACGCGTCGAGGGGCGAATCTTCCGACCCGTCGCGCTCACCTATGGGTTCGCTCTTGGCGGAGCGTTGCTCTTTACCCTCACCTGCGTTCCGGCTCTCTGTGCGGTCCTGGTCCGCCGTGAGAACGTTCGCGAGGAGGAGCCCGCGTTTCTCGTCTTCTTGCGCAATCGCTACCTCGGTGCCCTGCGCCAGGCATTGAAGTTTCCCGTGGCGACGTGCCTCGGTGGAGTTTTGGTGCTCGCATGCGCGATTGCTCTCGTTCCCCGGCTGGGGACCGAGTTCCTTCCGGAAATGAACGAGGGCGATATCCACGTGACCGTCACGATGCCGAGCGAGACATCGCTCGAGCGGGGCTCCGAGGTGCTGCGCGAGACCAGGTTGACGCTGCTCCAGTTTCCCGAGGTTCGTGACGTCCTCACCGAGCAGGGCCACCCCGAACACGGGACCGACGACGAGACGCCCAACCAGGCCGAGACGTTCGTCATGATGAAACCCGAGCGCGAGTGGAAGAGCGGCCGAACCAAGACCCAGATCGTGGATGCCATGCGCGCCGAGCTCGAGGCCCGCCCTGGCGTCGAGTACAATTTCAGCCAGCCCATCAAAGACCGTGTCGAGGAGTCCATCTCCGGCATCCGTGGGCAGATCGTCGTCAAGATCTACGGCGACGACCTCAACTTGATGCACCAGAAGCTCGCCCAGATCGAGCGGCATCTTCGGCAAGACCCGGGGGGCGCGCGACGTGGAGATCTATCGCGCCGGCAACGCCCGACACATCGTGGCCGACATCGATCGCGACGCGATCTCGCGGGTCGGCCTTCCCGTGAAGGACGTCGAGGACACCGTCGAGAGCGCCTACGGCGGAACGATCGCGACATCGATGTGGGAGGGCGAACGCAGGGTGGGGGTCCGCGTGAAGCTGCCGACCCCGGCCGAGGGCGACACGTATGCCGTCAGCCGGCTCGAGGTGCCGGTGGGATCCATGCGGCTGCCCTTGGGCTCACTGGCCAACGTTCACCTCGACGCGGGGCGTACCCAGATCAACCGTGAGCAAGGCGGCCGGTTCCTGGCGCTCAAATGCAATGTCGAAAGTCGAGACCTGGGATCGTTCGTCGAGGAGGTTCAGGCCGCCGTCGCCAAGGAGGTGAACCTGCCCGACGGGTACTACCTCACCTGGGGCGGCGAGTTCGAGAACCAGCGACGGGCCATGAAGCGACTCATGGTCATCGTTCCGCTCTCGATCGGCGTCATCTTCATGCTCCTCTACCTGACGTTTCGCGAAGCGCTTCCGGCGGTGGTCGTGTTGCTCGATGTCCCGTTCGCGACGGTAGGAGGCGTCTTTGCGCTCTACCTGACCCACACGGTCCTGTCGGTATCGGCCGCGGTGGGCTTCATCACCTTGTTCGGCGTGGCCGTCATGGACGGCGTTCTGCTCGTCACCTACATCTTGCAGGCGCGGGCGAAGCATGGCGACGACGCCCAGGATGCAATCTTGAAGGCAGTCTCGCAGCGGCTTCGTCCCGTCCTGATGACCGCACTCCTGGCTTCGCTGGGCCTTCTGCCGGCGGCGACGTCGCATGCGATCGGCTCCGACACCCAGAGGCCCTTCGCCATCGTGATCATCGGAGGGCTCATCTCGTCGACGCTGCTCACGCTCCTCATCTTGCCCACGCTCTACGAGCTCATGGATCGCTGGTTTTACCGAGGCCGCGTGGGCCCGAGGGCCACATCGTGAGACACGTCGCCGCCGCTTTCGTCTTGCTGCTGACCCTCGGCGCCGGCAGGGCCGTTCGCGACGCCGATGGCTCATTGACGATGGACCGAGCGGTGGCCATCGCGCTCCACCGAAACCGCGATGTCATCGCAGCGCGCCTGGACATCCGGGCCGCCGAGCTGGACCAGATCGCCGCCGCCATCTATCCGAACCCCGTCCTGTCGTACACGGTCGGCAATCTTACAGTGGGAGCCGGCAATCCAGGCAACACGGCCAACGGTGCGCCGGCCAATCCAGGTCTCAGCCAGACGGTGCAGAGTATCGGCATCAGCGACATCATCGATGTCTGGTCCAAGCGGGGAGCACGGATGCGCGTCGCCGACCGCGGTCTCGACGTCCGGCGCCTTCAGGTGGCCGACGCTTTGCGCACCATCGTCTATGCGGTGCGATCCGCCTTCGCGGACGTGGAGCGCGAGCAGTCCGAACGCCAACTCAGCCTCGACATGCGCGGCCGCTACGACGAAACGATCCGGCTTTCGCGGGCCAGATTCGCAGCGGGCGAAATCTCCGAAGCAGAGCTGCGCAAGATCGAGCTCGAAGGCCTCAGATACCAAACCGACGTCGTGAACGCCGAAACGGAGTACGACATCGCGCGCCAGAAGCTGGCAGCCCTCCTCGGCCTGGGGTCCGACGCCGAGCTACCCGAAACGCTGGCCGACGAGACTGGGCCAGATTCCAACCTGTCATTGCCGGCGCTCCTCGCGAAGGCCATGGCGGCCCGTCCCGACCTCTTGGCTGCGGAGCAAGCGCATGCCATGGCCGATGCGAGCGTGAGCTCAGCCAGACGCGAGGCTCTTCCCGACATCACCCTCGGCGTCACTTATACCCATAGCGAATTCGTGGCATCGGGCGACAATCCCAACACGTTGTCGGTGGGTCTGTCATTGCCCTTGCCCGTCTTCGATCGCAATCAGGCGAACATCGGGCGTGCTCGGCTCGAGTTGGAGCGTGCTTCCAATGATGCCTCGCGGCTCGTGGTTTCGATTCGACAAGAGGTCGCCGAGGCAGCGCGTCGGCTCCAGCGGGCGAACGCGCTGCTCGGGATCTTCGAGGGGGGCGGCATGATCGAGCGCGCCGACAATTCACTTCGTGTCGCAGAAAAATCCTACAAGGCAGGAGCCATCTCGCTGCTCGAGCTGCTCGAGGCACAGCGTACCTTTTTGACGGCCCGCGCCGAGTACCTGCGGGCTCGCTACGACCATGGACAGGCGCGCGTCGATCTGCGGCGCGCTCTCGGGAGTGATTTCCAATGATGCACCGACGTTTTGCGGCCATCGCCTTGATGCTTCTCACCGTGGCCGAAGTCGGCTGCAACGCCGCGGCAAGGACCGCATCGGCCGAAGAGCGAAGACGTGACTCCATCCGCCTGGATCCCGGCAACCCCAAGCTCAATTACATCAAGATCGAGACGGTGAAGGCATCGGACGCTGCCAGCAACGTTCGCCTCACCGGACGCGTGACCTTCGACGAGGAGCACACCCAGCGGCTTGCGTCACCGATCGACGGGCGAGTGACCAAGGTCCTGGTTCAACTGGGCGATGTGGTGAAACGCGATCAGCCGCTCGTCGAGCTGAGCTCGGCACATGTCGCCGAGCTTCATGCCGAAGCTCAGAAGGCGAGCCAGGACCTCTCCGTTGCAGAAAAGAGCGTCGATCGGGCGGCCAAGCTCAAGGTCGAAGGTGCCGTTTCAGACAAGGAAGTGGCCCAGCTCGAATCGGATTTCAAAAAGGCCCAGGCCGACTTCGGCCGCACCGAGGCGCAGCTTCGCTCGCTCAGCCTGTCGCCCTCGGGGTCGAACATCAACACCTCGCTGCGCGCGCAGATACCGGGCACCGTCGTCGAACGCACCATTCTCGTCGGGCAAGAGGTGCGCGCCGATGCGGTGGCTCCGCTGTTGACGATCACCGATCTGGGGACGGTCTGGGTCCAGGCCGACCTCTACGAGCAGGACCTCGGCACCGTCGTGCAGGGCACTTCGGTCGAGGTCCGCGTCCCGGCCTATCCCGGCGAGTCATTCGCCGGTCGAATCGACCACATCGGTGACGTCCTCGATCCGATGAGCCACACCGTGAAGCTCCGCTGCGTGGTGCCGAATCCTGGCAACCGATTGAAGCCGGAGATGTTCGCGAAGATCGATCTCCCGGCGACAGGCTCGGGAACGGCGATCGTCGTGTCGTCGACCGCGGTGCTGACCGATAGCGAGCACGCCAGGGTCATCATCGCGTCCGAGGGCAATATTTTTCGACAACGAATCGTCGAGATAGGGCCGGAAAGCGAGGGCAAGGTCAGGGTGTCGAGGGGTCTTTCGTTGGGAGAGAAAGTCGTGACCGAGGGCGCGATCTTTCTCAAACGAGAGATGGAGAGCGACTAGCCTCGCCTTTATTTTTTTGCGGCCTCGGCGGCGAGCTTCTCGCGGTACTTTTTGACCATCTCGTCCTGCTCTTGCCGCGGCACGACGGCGTACCGGGCAAACTCCATGGTGAACGTGCCCTTGCCCTGGGTCGCGGAGCGCAAATCGGTCGAGTACCCGAACATGGCGTTGAGCGGCACCTCACAGACGATGGTGACGGTGTCGCCGCCGATGGTCTCCTGAATCACGCCGCGCCGCTGGTTGACCTGACCGACGACCGAGCCCTGGAATTCGGTGGGAACGTCGATCTCGACCTTCATGATGGGCTCGAGGATGGTGGGCTTCGCGTTGGCGTAAGCCTCGCGAAAGCCCATGAGCGCCGCCGTCTTGAACGCCATTTCCGACGAGTCGACCGCGTGCGAGGCGCCGTCGTTGATGGCACAACGGATGCCCACGATGGGGAAGCCAATGAGCGTGCCCTTGCGCACGCCATCCTTGAAACCCTTGTCGCACGACGAGATGAACTCGCGAGGAATCGATCCACCGGTGACGTCGTCGACGAACTCGTAGCTCTCCACCGCGTCGGCCGGCAGAGGCTCGATGTACCCCATGATCTTGGCGTACTGACCCGAGCCACCGGTCTGCTTCTTGTGGGTGTAGTTGATCTCGGAGCGGCGGGTGATCGCCTCGCGGTAGGCGACCTGCGGCTTGCCCGCGATGACGTCGCAGTTGTACTCGCGCCGCATGCGCTCCATGTAGATGTCGAGGTGCAGCTCGCCCATGCCGCTGATGATGGTCTGCTGCGACTCTTCGTCCTGGTGCACGCGGAAGGTAGGGTCTTCTTTGGTGAAGCGGTTGAGCGCCTTGGAGAAGTTGGTTTCTGCCGCGCGATCCTTGGGCGCAACGGCCAGGGAGATGACCGGCGGTGGCACGTGCATGGACGTGAGGGTCAAGTTGACCTTGCCGTCGGTGAAGGTCTCGCCCGAGCTCGCCTCGACGCCGTAGAATGCGACGATGTCGCCAGCCTCGGCGTGCGGGATCTCTTCGCGGTCCTCGGAGTGCATCCGGAACATGCGCGGGACACGCACCTTGCGCATCTCGTTGCTCGTATTGAAGATGGTGTCGCCGGCGGACACAGTGCCCTGGTAGACGCGAAAATACGTAAGCTGCCCGTATTTATCCTGCTGCAACTTGAATGCCAGGCCGACGAAAGGCTTGGAGGCGTCGGACTCGACCACGACCTTCTCTTCGCCCTTGGTCTGATCGTGCGCCTCGTTGATGACCTCGGTCGGACGCGGAAGGTAGTACACGATGCCATCGAGCAGAAGCTGAACGCCCTTGTTCTTGATGGCCGATCCACACATCACGGGGGTCATCTTGAGGGCCAAGGTGGCGCGACGAATCGCGGCGCGCAGATCTTCGACGGAGATCGGCTCTTCGTTGATGAACTTCTCGGCGAGCCCGTCGTCGACATCGGCGACGTCGTGGATGATTTTCTCGCGCGCTTCGGCGGTGGCCTTCACGTACTCGGCGGGAACTGCTTCCTCGCGAACGGTTTCGCCGTCCTGGCCGTCGAAGAAAAAGGCCTTGCCGATGATGGGGTCGATGATCCCCGCGAACGCCGCCTCGGCGCCCATGGGCACCTGGATCTTGACCGGGTGGTGCCCCAGCTTTTCTCGGAGCATGTCGGCCACGCGATCGTAGTTGGCACCGGGATTGTCCATCTTGTTGACGAAGGCGATGCGCGGCACGCGGTAGCGCTTCATCTGCTTGTCGACGGTGATCGACTGGCTTTGCACGCCCTTGCCCGAGTCGAGCACGAGAATCGCGCCGTCGAGCACCCTCAGGGCTCGCTCGACCTCGATGGTGAAGTCGACGTGACCCGGCGTATCGATGATGTTGACGTTGTGGGGCTCGAGCTGCTGCTGCGATCCGTTCCACACGCAGTAGGTCGCTGCCGATTGGATGGTGATGCCCTTCTCGCGCTCGAGATCCATCGAATCCATCTTGGCGCCGACCCCGTCCTTGCCCCGCACCTCGTGGATCTTGTGGATTCGACCGGTGTAAAACAGGATGCGCTCGGTGAGCGTCGTCTTGCCAGAGTCGATGTGCGCGGAGATGCCGATATTTCGGATGCGGTCTAGGGGGATGCGTGCGTCCACTGGAATTTCTCTCTCTTCACGAACGTGAGGCTTTGATGGGGTCGGAAAACCTAGGTGCCCTTACCACGTTGGCAGGCCTGGTAGCGACGCGAATCTAGCCTCCGGGGGTCAAACGCGCTAGTAGACGCCTCCCAGCGCCCCAAATCTCTCGTTTGGCGGAGTTGAGCCCGGTCCCGTCAGCCGTCGAGGAACGCCGCATCGATGCGGCGCAAGCGCTCGGGATCGGCGATCCCAGCGATGGCCACGATGCTCGTGCTCTCAATCGTGAAATCGAAACATCCCGTGCCGGACGAGATCAAAAAGCGACGCCCGGGAAGCTGCACCAGGGGATTAGTTGCACACCACGCCTGGCAGGCACGTCGACAACACCGCATTGAGACTCACGTACGATACGAACGCTAGACCCGCCCGGCCGCTGCCGTCCCCGGCAGTCGCGCGAATGGTCACGAAATCGTTGGCCGAGAGAGTGCCAGGAGCCACGTAGTGACCATTTTGATCGATGGTGCCGTTACTGACACCGCC